>CAXXPX010000001.1:0-16171 GCA_963677395.2 Bacteroidales bacterium
TCTCTGCTCTGAAATGTTGATTTATTGTCTAAAAGCAAGGAATTACTCTCATAAAAACGAATAATTCCCAGGTAGTCTTTCGTGTCAATACTGTAAAAGTCACTGTATATTTTAAGCGGTTCTGTCATTTTTGTGGTCCTTATATTATTGGAGCTAACGGTCGCGCATATGGCCAGTGGCTGTTTGCGGGCGATGTTCCTATCCAACGTTACAAAATTTGAGGCGGGGCAGAACGCTTAACACTACCACATCACCCGCCATTGGCTATATGCGATGTTAGCTGCTGATTTTTTTTTTAACTTATTAAGTCAACTGTTTCTAAAAATAAATCTCCTTTTATATAAAATCTTCTACCTCCTGTTGACATCATTGGCTCACCTTCCATATATTCTTCAATTTCAATTTTCGGAATAATTTCATTTCTTTTTTTGTCAAAAATTAAGCAAGTGCCATTCTCTAAGTGATGAGCCAGTATGTATGTACTGTCATGGGCTTGATACAGATAATCAGTCATAAATAAAACATCTTGATTATTCGAGTCTTGAGTTGCTTGCTCTTTTATTTCGTCATAACCATACATATCAAATGGATAAGCATTTATGTAAGAGTCAAAATTTGTTTTAATCAAGTAATCACTATTTTCAAATAGTATCACAGTCTTTGCAAAAAATGTGGGACTGTCATTCGTTATGAGGTCAATTGACAAAAGGTTTAAGTTATTTTCTTCTTCCTTTTCACATCCATAAATGAAAACCATCGTCATTAACAGGAAAAATATTTTTTTTATAGTCATAGTTCGTTGATTTATTATTAATGTTTTATAGATGTATATATTCTAATTTAGGTTGCGTTAAATTTGCAGCTAACGTAGGAAGCTACACGCAGGGGCGGACTGCGGGCGATTTCCTGTCAAACCAAAAAGCTGCCCGAGCGGAAAGATGCACACCGAAAACCACTGCTGCCGCACTTGACGGGTAGCTGAAGTTATGGGTAGTTTACTTTTTTCGTTTTCTAATTTCATTAATTGTTTCTTCAATATTTGTCCACTTAAATCCGAGTCCAATTTTGATAAATTTCTCTTTGTGTCTAAAAGTTAGAACTTCTTGTGTCTTGTCCGACAACAAAATGCCACCGAAGTTCCAATAGGTATTTTCTGGTTCATCATTAATTTTTCGCAAGTCTGATATTTCCCTAATTTCATATGTGTCAGTCTTGTAGGAAATATTCAAAATTTGTTTTCGAACAAGTAAGGTGTCTGTCAAGATTATAATCCGTAGTTCCGAAAATAGTTTTTGAAATACTATCAATGAAACAATCAATCCAATAGCCATATAAAAAAAGCTTGTCGAATTGAATGATTCCGATTCTCTTATTTTTAATACCATAAAGATGTCCAATCCAATAATAAAAAGGATTGTCGATAGTCTCTTAATTGGTTTTACTGTTGTCCGATAATCTGTCATTGGCGCGTCAATTAAATTACCCATAACGTAGGAAGCTACACGCAGGGGCGGACTGCGGGCGATTTCCTGTCAAGCCGAAAAACAGTTTGAGCGGAAAGATGCACACCGAAAACCACCGAACCCGCACTTGACGGGTAGCTGAAGTTAGCAACCGTTGTTGGTTATTCAACAGGTTTAAAGTCAGCGATGTAGATACCAATGTAATCATAAGAAGGAAATAATGTCTTGCATGCTCTGATTTCATTGTATTCTGGTTTTCTTAGTTTAACTAATACCTTCTGGTTGATTTTAAAAGTATCTTTCATCAGATTAATTGTCTGATAGTAATTGTCTCTACTTGCACCAAACTCATGTTTTATTGCCAACGAGTCATTTGGAAATTTTAATATGCAGGTTTCACAGTTCAAGTCAAAATTCACTATTTCTCCAACAACATAAGAGTCAAGTGTGTCGTATTTGTCTCTACTACATGCAAATGAAAAGAGAAAAATAATTAAGGCAATTGAAAATCTATTCATAATTTGGAGTTTCTTCATTAGATGATTTCCCCGTCATTATAGTTGCGTTTCTTTGGCTATACTCGTCATATCGTAGGAAGCTACAGCAGGGGCGGAATGCGGGCGGTTTCCTGTCATCTCGCCTAAGGCGAGAGAGCGGAAAGATGCACACCGAAAACCACTGCTGTGCTTACTTGAATCATTCGACATACATGGTGTCTAATTTAATTTTGTCTTTGCTTTGTATTATTTGGAAAAAATAAATGCCTTTTTTTGTTGGCCTAAAATCAATTATTGTGTCCTTATAAACCATGACTGCCGGACAAACTCCATTACTTTCATAAGTGCCAAAAGCTTTTAAACTATACTCAAATTCACTATTCTTTTCCATGACAAAACAAAGGTCACTCCAACAGCCATTTGTCTCCACAGCCTTTGCTCTAATTTGAACAAATTCAAGATAGTTTGACGTGTCCGGAATTAATGCTTCACTTATGTGAGCAATATCTTTTCTCTTTATATAATTATCACTCTCCACCGAACAAGATACAGTCAAAATAATTAGAATTACATAAAAGATTAGTCTCATGATAGTTTTTTCATAAAGATGTTCTACTCGTATAAAGGTTGCGTCAATTTGCATTGTACACAACAATATGATGTCGCCAATACAATGGTTGCTAACGTAGGAAGCTACACGCAGGGGCGGACTGCGGGCGATTTCCTGGCAAGCCGAAAAGCAGCCCGAGCGGAAAGATGCCCACAGAAAACCACTACTGCCGCGCTTGCCGGGTAGCTGATGTTAGCAGTAGTTTTCAATTCATTATGTCCAATTTTTGTCATTTATAGCTGCGTTTTGACTGTTGACTGAAATCCAAATTTGTAAACAAAACCAAACAGAAAATTTGTTGAGTTTGTCTTTATTTGTCCACCATTTATTACATGCCCTGCATCAACATTATAAACTCCTAAGTTATTTCTTAATTCAAACGAAAAAGCAATATTTTGCTTAAATGGAATTAAAAGTCCAAGTCCTGCTGAAACTCCAAAATCATTTCTTTTTAGCAATGAAGTGAAGTCCATAACTTTCTTTGGAACTTTGTCTCCTTTACTGACAGAAGTTTCTTTAAGCAAAAATCCAATATAAGGACCCGTATTTACAAAAAATAAAATTCTTTTCCCGAATGTTGCTCTAACAAGTATTGGCAATGTTAAGTAGTCAAAATTTGAATTTGTTCTAACATTCCCAAGTGAATTTCCATACTCGTCAAATGCCTGTGTTTTCGCTGTTGATCCTTTCCTCTCAAATGCCAAATTTGTCCGCAAAGAGATTATCTTTTTAAAGTTGTATTGAAAAAAAGGACCACCAGAGAAACCAATAGTCGGATTCTGATATTGGTCTATAATATCGTTTCCACGTAATGAGATTAAACTCGGACCTCCTTCAATTCCGAATTCAAATTTGTTTGTTTGTCCGTAAGTCGTACAAAATGTCAATAAAAGTAAAATCAAAATTATTGCTCTATTTTTTCTCATGGTGGTGTCGCAAATTAAATTACTGCTAACGTAGGAAGCTACACGCAGGTGCGGATTGCGGGCGATTTCCTGTCAAACCGAAAAGACGGCCCGAGCGGAAAGATGCCCACCGAAAACCACCGCTGCCGCACTTGACGGGTAGCTGAAGTTGGCGGAAGTGCTTCATTTTTCACTATTTTACCTGCAAACTATCAACACCGTTCCTCAATCGTTTCAATTCATCATCCATTGCTTTAATCGTTTTTGTGTCAATAGATTTCTCGTCCTTTAGTTTGGTGATTTCCATTTTATAGTCAAATAGTTGATTATTGTCCGAATTTCCTTGATAAAGTTTACCAAGTTCGAATGACCCTATAACAATTGCAACTACAACAGAAAAAGTTGCCACAATTTGCCAAATTGGTAAATTAAAAAAAGCCTTGGAAAGTTTTAATAGAGAAACATTGTCGATTTGAATTGTGTCACGTCTTATTGACTCAATTTGAGTTCTAAGGTTTTCAATTTGGTCAAGTAATTCAGAATCTGTTTCCAATTGTTCTTCGTAAGATTTTATTAAGGCATTATATTCAGTAACAATTTCGTTTCGATCTTTCATGAGATCTGAATACTTTTCCTCAAAGTCTTTCTCTCGAACCACTTTTCTGTCTTCGGCTACTCTTGAATGCTCTTCTATAAATAGAATATACGAGTTCAGAATTTCTTTCGCTGTCCTTTTTGCCTCTTCAAATACCTTTAATTTTTCTGAGGAAACATAAGTATCGAAACGTAAAAACTGAATTTTTATAAACTGCGTCGAACCTGGTGGAAAAATTTCTTTAAGGTCAAGTACAGTTCTTTCTTTCCAAGCTTCAACATTAAAATTGTAGTTATCGAGCTCTGAAATTCTGTTTTGAAGAATTTTTATAGCATTTTCTTTAGGTATCAGTAGTCTCATTTTGCTATTGACTGTATGTGCTTATTTTTTGATATTGTGTTTTAATTCAAAAAGTCCATATACTCCTCAAATGTCCAAATTGTATACTTTGCATTCTCAGCAATTGCTGTCCTGATTATTGCTTTGTCGGACGTAACAAAATGCAACTTTTCATTGTTGACGGAATGATTTCCAACATTAAACATCAAATGTATGTCCCATACAAAATTGCCTCTGCTATTTTCCATTAAGTTAAATTCACTATTTACTAAATTCTCCATTACATATTTATACAAAGCAATAGGTTCTGGGAAAATGTCAATAAATGTCTTTGCCCGATCATAAAGATCTTCCATTGTCATTTGTTGAATCTGACCTGAAGCCATAAGTAATACATAAACAAGGTATATATAACCAAATCCAATTTCGATTGAAGAATTCTTAGATCGAATACTTTCTAATACTTTTCTTCTTTCGGGTTCATCATTTTCGAATATTTTCCAACCAGTTGCAGAAGGATCATTAGAAATAACAAATTGTTTCATCGCCAGAGCAAATTCCGTTTCTGTTTCAAGAACGTGGTCTCTATTTAGATTCAGGTTTCTTTGAAACTTTCTAAAAACATGTTTTGAAGGATTAGTAGCCAAATGAAAACTCATTTGTCCAAGAGCTTTGGTTGTTTCTATTTTGGAAGGAATTTCCTTATCAAAAAATGCTTTACTAATTAATAATTCTGGGCTTGCTATCATGCTATAGTCTGCGGTTGATCCACTGTGTAAATACAATGCCTTATTTGCCCGTAGACAAACTTCAAAACTTGGATCGTTTCTGTCTGCAAGATGAGCCAAAAGCTCTTTTACAACAATTGGGCTGATAAGCGACTCAATGTTGTTTTTTGCTTCTTTGGCTTTAACCTTTTCAATAAGTTTGTCCACTTGGTTAAAATCTCTACCGTCAACTAAGTAACGATAGGCGTTTGTGTCAAAAATTACTTTCTCCATTATTTTAGTTTATTGCCAGTCCCTTTAGCATTGCCGCCAACGTAGGAAGCTACACGCAGGGGCGGACTGCGGGCGGTTTCCTGTCAAGCAGAAAAGCTGCCCGAGCGGAAAGATACCCACCGAAAACCACTGCTGCCGCACTTGACGGGTAGCTGAAGTTAGCGGTAGTTTTTTTTATTTATATTCATATTGAGTAACAAAGCTGTGAAGTTTAGAAAATGATTCGCATTTGTCTATTACTAAATCGATTGAAATTTTTTCAGCCAATTTCTGATTATGCCTAGTATTTAGAAATATAGTCGACTTATTAGAACATAAATAAATTTGTTCTGCTAAGGTTTCTTTTGGAGAGCAAATTGTTTCTGGTCTTCCTTTAAACTTTGGCTTTCTGGTGAGATTAAATGTAGATTTGATAGAATCGGGATCACTTAAAAACCAAGCTTCTATTTCCTCAATTGGAACACAAACGAATTTTCTATCGATTGGTGCACCTTCGATTTTTTTTGTCAATTCGTCAATAAGAGCTTTATGAATATTTCTGTCTAAATCGTGAATAAGAATAAGCATGTCACATCCTCTATTTCTTAGGTCAATTGCATAGTCAAGAGCCTTTCTTCGCAATTTGCCACATCCGTTTCCAACTGCTTTTTTAAAGGTTAGATTATCTCTTTTAAGGATTCTTTTTACTAAGATTTTTGCAGTTTCGAAATCGCTATTATCCTCTGCGATAATCCCGATACATTTAACCTTACTCATTCTCAAATCCTCCTTCTTTCCAATATTCACCTAAATTTCCTGATTCTTTCAAATACTCTTTAAGTGCTTTAAAGTCATTTTTGGACAAAGATTTAGGCAATGAATTTGCAGTAGTTCCCCCTTCCTTTGTTTTGTTTACTAATACAATGTTTTCTGGAGCTAATTTGTCTAAAACATAGTCAGAGTGAGTACTAATAAAAATTTGTTTATGTTTTGATTGTGATTTTATTAACTCAATAACACTGCTTAAAAGACCATGGTGGACACAAACTTCAGGTTCTTCAATGAGTAAAAGATCACTTTCATCATTTAATATGTAAAAAACCAACGCCAAAGTTTTAAATGTGCCTTCGGATAATTGATTGGGAGAGAGATTTAGGTTGTCAATTACTATTGATGGGACAACTATGTTCTTGATTCTTTCTATAGTTTCAACCTGTCCACCTGCTTTAACTTTAAGAGAACTGCTAGGTATTTTGTGATCAAAAAAAGTGATGTTATCAATAAGGCCTATCCCATTTTGATTCACTGTATTAATATATTTTTCGAAAGCTTTTGGTTCTGTTTTATTGGATCTGTATAAATCATAGATAAATTGCTCGTGGGTTTTTGATTTCCGATATGGCCGAACCAACCTAGAATCTTCAAGTTCCAAGGATATTGGACACTTAGTAGGATCAGAAAATTGCGTTGCACTATAGTAACTAATGTTAGTCAGATATGATATTATTTCTACAGCAAATTTAGTTTCAGCTAGTGGTCTTCTTCTCTTGGAAAGAATTTTTTCAATATCAACTTTATTCGAAGTCCTATTAATATAGTCCACAAATTCATAAAGGTCTGATTCTATCTCAATCCATTTACTTTTAGGTTGGCTAATGTTTTTGACCTTAAGTTCTGCCGAATATATTTCTTCTATATTTGACTCATTAGTGTCATAATATACATCTGCCTTAAGATTGTACAATTCACTATCAATGTCAAAGGTTATATCTAGCCTTGAATGAGATAATGTTTCCACCAAAGAACTCTGATGAAAGTATCGATTACGATTAATTTTCTTCAATAGTTGAATACTGTTGAGAATATTGCTTTTCCCAACACCATTAACTCCAATTAATGTTGTCAAATCTGTAAGAATCTCAACTCTTGTTTTAATGCAAGAGCGATAATTGTAAATGTCAATTTTTTTAATCTTTATCATAGTTATGTATTTAGTCGCACTTAAAATTACCGCTAACGTAGGAAGCTACACGCAGGGGCGGACTGCGGGCGATTTCCTGTCAAACCGAAAAGCAGCCCGGGCGGAAAGATGCCCACCGAAAACCACCGCTGCCGAGCTTGCGGGTAGCTGAAGTTATGCGAAGTTTTTATGTCAATATGCTCTAATTCTAAATTTACGAGTAAATCCAAAATGAACAATCATTCTTTGTTTATGATTAAAGGGCAAATCGTGATCTTTGTATTTGAAAAACCATCGTTTAGTATTATTGAGATTTCCTATTAATCCAAAATCAAATAATAATTCCAAGATGTCAACTGGTGTTTTTTTATTTTGCTCCAACCAATTTCTTATCTGGCTATTTTCCATCATTTCATTTGCAATTTCATCATAATCCAATATTCCTTTTCCTGTTTTAATAAATGCCTCACTTGCATTTTTCCAAATCGGTAAATGACTTTGAATTTCATCCCTAAATTCATTGTAAAACCAATTTGAATAATTGATCTCCGCACTTTTAACACAGTCAAAACTTAATTTACCATTTCCATTTAATTTATTGCAAAATTTCAAATACTTTACTACATCACGAGGTCGTTCGAAAGTCCTATTGTACATAAAATCCCAAACGGATTTTATTTGGTTAGGTAATCTTGAGTCATTATTATTGACGACACATGTCCAAGCATCTTTCGGATTATAAACATTAATAGATGCATTAATCCTTTGGTTTACTAAATTATACAAGGAATATGGTGATTTAGACTCAGTTGTCCATTCTAGTCTAATTAAATAGTCATCTAGTTTGTTCAAATCATTATCCTCTAAGTTGTCAAAAATATCAGAACGAAGTGCTAAAACTGGACGGTAATTAATCTGTGATTCGTTCAATTCTATATGTATATTCTCAACCGACCTCAATAACGCCAATAAAAGCAAACGAAGATTTGTATCCCCTGAATTATAACCTTCATCAAGTTCATCAAATAAAAGATAAAATCTGCTCTCAGAATTTAGCTGCTTAATACTTGATATTAATTTTTCTGTTACTTTTTGATAATGAATAGTTGTTGAAATTTCTAGAGTGTCTGATGAAGAAGTTTCAAGACCAAGCCATTTGGGTGATATAGATACTTTATTATTATTTGAAGACAAATATTTTATTGTACTAACAAAGGATATTCCGTCAGGAAAGTTTGTCTGAATGAAATACTTAATATTCATGACTTCTTCGCCAGAACGAACACTTTCATCTTCAATGATAAGTTTGCACAATTCGATAAGAATGAGAAATGTCCATATAGGAACGAATTGAGATTTGTCATTAAATGATTTATCCTTAAAACTTCGCAACTCCTGTAAAGGAAAAGTTTTTAAAGAAAGATATTTGTAAAAAGCGTCGTGTTGTGGTTCTATTTCATTTTTAAGTTGTTCTAAAACTGCGGTTTTACCTGTTCCTTTTCTTCCTATTATATATCTGTATTCACCAGAAATTAGAGCATCATACTCTGGTATTTTCACAAAATATGTTGAGAGGTTGCGATCTCCTTTGGCTTCATCTGGCCCCCAGTTAACACTCCAAAAATTCGAGCTTAGTTTTTTCATGATCTTATATAAAAAGTTTTCTTAATTCTGATTAATTGTCTGTAACGCACTTAAAATTTCGCATAACGTAGGAAGCTACACGCAGGGGCGGACTGCGGGCGATTTCCTGTCAAACCAAAAAGCTGCCCGAGCGGAAAGATGCACACCGAAAACCACTGCTGCCGCACTTGACGGGTAGCTGAAGTTATGGGTAGTTTACTTTTTTCGTTTTCTAATTTCATTAATTGTTTCTTCAATATTTGTCCACTTAAATCCGAGTCCAATTTTGATAAATTTCTCTTTGTGTCTAAAAGTTAGAACTTCTTGTGTCTTGTCCGACAACAAAATGCCACCGAAGTTCCAATAGGTATTTTCTGGTTCATCATTAATTTTTCGCAAGTCTGATATTTCCCTAATTTCATATGTGTCAGTCTTGTAGGAAATATTCAAAATTTGTTTTCGAACAAGTAAGGTGTCTGTCAAGATTATAATCCGTAGTTCCGAAAATAGTTTTTGAAATACTATCAATGAAACAATCAATCCAATAGCCATATAAAAAAAGCTTGTCGAATTGAATGATTCCGATTCTCTTATTTTTAATACCATAAAGATGTCCAATCCAATAATAAAAAGGATTGTCGATAGTCTCTTAATTGGTTTTACTGTTGTCCGATAATCTGTCATTGGCGCGTCAATTAAATTACCCATAACTCTATAATATACGCAATACTCCTTCAAATTTAATAATATTATTCAACAAACAGATTATTGATAATAACAAATTGTAAGTGGTGGCATTTTAGTGATTTATATATTTAAAATCAACCATTCTTCCTTGCGTATTTTGTATTGTCAGCCTAAAAAATAGTTCAGAAATAGTCAGAAAACAATACAAAATGCGAAACCTACAGATTGTCAAGTGGACTTTTAATCTTCCGGACCGAATTGTTACTCACCTGGGTATAAATTAGGGTGGTTTTGATGTCGTTATGTCCCAAAAGCTCTTGTATAAACCGTATGTCGGTTCCAGATTCGAGCAAATGAGTGGCAAAACTGTGTCGCAAACTATGAATTCCAACAGGTTTAATAATATTCGCTTTTTTTAGTGCATTCTTAAAGATTTGTTGTACACTTCGTATCGAATATTTTCCACCATATTGCCCCTCAAATAGATAGTATTTGGGTTTTTCTTCGCGAAAATACCGGCGAAGTTGCTCCAGTATCGATTCAGGTAAATTAACATAGCGATCCTTTTTCCCCTTGGCACGTTCGATAAAAACCTGCATATTTTTGCTGTCGATATCGCTGATTTTAAGGTTTACTATTTCCGAGACCCTCAAACCCATACCATAGCAAAGTTTGAGCATGGTATTGTGTTTCAGGTTTTCAGTTTTGTCGAGCAGTTTTTTTATGTCTTTATTATTTATAATTTTCGGAAGTTTCGATGGCTTTTTTGGTCGGGGAATTTCATAAAAAAACTTTTCGCGGTGCAATACCTGTTCAAAATAAAACTTAAGGGCATTTAACCGGCTATGCAGTGAGTTCTCCGAAAGCTGAAGAGTTTTGGTGCAATAAAGCATATAACTTCGTATCTTCTCTGCATCACAATCATCAACCGAATGACTCTTTAAAGCCAGTAATAACTGCATAAATTCATTACGGTAAGTTTTTATTGTATTCGGGCTGTATGACTTTAATTTAAGCTGATCGACCATTCGCCTGAATGCTTCACGATTTACAGGATGAATTTTCTCTTCAATTCTTTTTATTTCCTCATTTTCTATCGATTCAGCTAATCCAAAACGTTTTCTATATTCCGCTACGTCCGGTACATACCAGGCTTTAAGAGTCCTGCTCCAATGTACGCCTTTCAGCTTTTTTACTCTAGCGATCAGCTCCTCATCCTTATCGAAACGAATGAGGATGATATGTTTATCCCGATGAATCCCCAATTCGAAATTAATTTTAGGAGACAATTTTTTTTGACTATCATTTTCCATCGACATGGCTTTTGATAATTTTCCATCCCCCGCTGCCGCGCGATTGCATTGCGTGGTTTCTTCATAATAAACTTCCCCCCCTGACAAGGTTCCAAACCCTGTCGGGGGTATAGCTATTGTTACACTTTGGCCAGTTTTACATCCACCGTTGTTAGTTCGCCATCATTCACATAAACTGTCAGAGTTTGTTCGGCATAACCTGCTTTTTGCAAGGTAAGCCTGTAAGTTCCTGCCAACATCGAGTTCACGTAAAAACCGCCTTTATCGGCTGTTTTCTTCACCAGCGCGGCTTCGCCTGTTGCCGCAGCTTTCATACCGGCTCCGTCGGGCCAGAACGAAATCAACACCCCTTTAACGGGTTCGCCGGTTTGCTCATCGGTAACCAATCCGCGCATGGCCATTTTCCCGTTGCCTGCTTCAATAATTTTACGGGCAGCCTTGTATCCCGTGTAAAAATTGGCATGGGTCAATCGAACTATTTCAACCACAGTGTCCATGTTCGCAAGCGCTTCGTCACCCTTGGCAAACAATATGGCCAGTTGTTTGGTGGCTTGCACCTGACTTATTTTTTCAACACGCGGCGAAGCCAGCGCCTGCTTATAGTCGGTAATCGCCTGCAAAAGGGCTGTCTGAGTTTCGGCAGTAACAAAGTAAGTGGCCAGCGAAGCCAGGTGAGCCTGGGCGCGGTCGTAAATCAGTTTTACCGTGTCGGCCAGAACCGTGTCGGGCAAGCGCCTTAAATCCGATTCAGTAAAGCTGATCTCTTTCAGCAACTTCTGGTTTTTCTCCAGTTTGGCAAAAGCAACGAGTTTTCGCGAAGTATCAGCGCCTCGAACAATCAGGGTTTCCTTGTAGTCGTTTTTCCCTGCGGTTGTTCCGCTGATGTCGGTGGCCTGTTCCTCAACAATCAGGTGAATTTGGTCGCAGGTCTCTTTTAAAGTCGAAAGATTAGTACTGAAGTTGGGTAAAATAACGGTGATGTCGGCATTTTTATCACAGTAATCAACGGTAGCTAAATACATGCCGAATCGGCTTTCTTGTTTTTTGTTCATTTGGGTTGAATTTTGGTTTTTAAAATCAGGAATAATAAAAATTACAGAAGCAAGTTACGACAATGGAACATAAAAGTCAAGCCAAAATACGACTGTTTTTCAACATTTTTGATTCCTCACACAGCGTAAACATCCGGTTTCGCCCCAAAGAACTTCCCCATCATCCGCCTATGTTTACCTGTCATCCGCCAATGATCGCCTGTCATCTTGCAATGTTTGCTTGTCATCCTTCAATGATTACCCGTCATTGGGCTATGATCACTTGTCATCTTGCAATGTTTGCTTGTCATCGCCCATTGTTTACTATTCATCGGGCTATGATCGCTTGTCATCGCTTATTGTTCGGCTGTCATCGGGCTATGATTGAGTGTCATCGCTCATTGCTTCAATGTCATCGGGCATTGATTGATTGACACCGGCTATTTTTCCATGATTCCTTTCAGATTGTTCAGTCCGTTTTGCAAATCGGGGGCAAGCATCTTTTCCATGTCCATGGTAAGCAGCATCAGGTTCATCGGGTATTTCATTTCTCCGAAAAATCTCCATTTTACAGCGGTTGCCGAGTCATTTACTGCCTTAAACTCCATAAAGGCATAATCAGTCGATTCCATTGGCTCGATGAAGTGAATCTCGTAATCAATTCGTTCTCCATCTGCTATTTTTATGATTTTTTGTTCGCCTTTGCCTGCTTTGGGATTTTGGCTATCCCAGGCCGAAACGAAACCAACAGTTCCATCCTCGCCACGAAATTCGGTTTTCATTCCCGGGTCAATTTTTGCCCAAACGCTGAATTCATTTTGATTCTTCAGGTATTTCACGTAATCAAAAACCACCTGTTTGGGTTTATTGATGGTTACTTCACGTTCAACAGCATATTTTCCGTCAACAAACAAGGCAGCAACAAGTAAAAGTACAATAAGGCCAACCAGCGATAATCCGATAATTTTTAGTGCTTTCATAGACAGTAAGTTTTTAAGGTTTATTTATAAAAATGGATTCGTAGGTGTCAATCCACTCCTGAACACTCATCCTTTTTGCCAGTTCGCCAATAAGCTGGTATGGAATCGTTTCCGGATTCTTAAACCGAATGCAGCTTTTCCCCATGTCAGGCTTCTTTTTGCTGTGATTCAGAAATTCATCAGTAAACCAGTTTAATAATTCAGGATTACAATAAATGCCCATATGGTAAACGGAGATGAAATTCTTTTGAGCGGCAATATTCAGGAACGGAAGCGGCAGCTTGGGGTTACAATGATAGCCTTTGGGGTAAAGGCTGTGCGGAACTACGTATCCAATCATTCCGTAGCTCATTTCTTCGGAAAATCCGGTTGGAAGGTTTTCACGAATAACTTCACGAAGTTTGTTTACAGCTTCGCGCTGAGATGCCGGTATCCAATTGATATATTCTTCAATTGAGGTGGTATTCGATTGCATAGCAGTTTAGTTTGAATACCAGTAACAAACTGTTAATCTGAAAGGTTCAGCAGTTTGCTCAACGATAATTACAAAACAAAAGCGAGGCAAATTTTACTCGGCAACCTCCGATTCGTCCAGCTCTTTCAGGGTGTCGTTCAACGACTGAAGATACCTGCCGTAAAGTTTGTTGAATCCCCAGCGTAGAAAGAAGAAAGTGAGTGCAACAATCGGAATCAGAATCAGCAATCCAATCCCGACGATCATCAGAATTTTTGAAGTAGCCAGATTTTCAATGCCTCCGCTTATCGTGTCGGCTTTGTATTTAATGCCTTGGTAAAGCCCGGCAGCAAAGCCTACAGCCATATTCAGCAATAAAATAATAACCGCCAGATAAAACATTCTCCGGTAGGTTTGCACTGTTTCGAGAATGCCTTTCAGTAAATCTTTGATCTGAAGATCGATCGAGAAACTCCGCTTGATTTTCAGGTACCGGATAGCAAAAAACAAATAGGTGGTTATGATGAGTGTTGTTGAGAAAACATCGAGCAGAGCGAGCCATTGGGGGTATTCAACAACATCGTCAATAATTATTTTAGAGAAGTATTCTGATAAAAAGAAGGAATCGATGACCACATAGGCAATAAACGCCAGCAACACGGTCATTCCAATCCTGATGTTTCGGTCAATTCGATCAACCAGCGATTTGGTGCGGGTTTTAAGCATTTCATGAATAGTATCCTTTTCAAGTCGATGTTTGTCCATCTCCTGAGAAGAATAAGTATCCCATGCCGATTTTAAATCCTTTAAATCCATTTATCCTTCTGTATTCATTAACAACTTCAACTTCTTTTTAATCCTGTTCATTTTAACCCGCACATAGTTTTGGGTTATTCCGGTAATTTCAGCAATTTCCTCGTATTTCTTGTCTTCGAGAAACAACAGGATAATCGATTTTTCAATTCCTGTTAACTGCGAAACTGCCTTACTCAAAATCCTGATTTGTTCCTCAGTCCGGGTGTCGTACATCTCGTCGGCCAGTTGCAGGTTTTCGTACGAAATACCCGATTTGTCGGGCTGGCGTTTGTCTTTCTTGAAACTGGTAATGGCCGTATTCAGCGCAACGCGGTACATCCAGGTCGAAAATTTCGATTCGTTACGAAACGAAGGATAAGATTTCCACAGCTGCACCAGAATTTCCTGAAACAAATCACGACGGTCTTCTTCCAAATCGCAGTAAATGGAACACACCTTGTGAATGATTCCCTGGTTCTCGGTGATTATTTGTAGAAATTCTTTTTCCAACGTTTAGTTAGTCTGCAAAAGTGAATATCATTACATTAACTCATTTTCAGAAAATTGATTTCCTGTTGGGTCAGGAACCGATAGCGGCCGCGTGGCAGGTCTTTTTTGGTCAGTCCGGCAAACATTACGCGGTCGAGTCTTACCACATTATAGCCTAAGTGGTTGAAAATACGGCGCACAATGCGGTTTTTTCCTGAATGAATTTCGATGCCAACCTGGCGTCCGTCAGTCGGGTCAATCAGTTGAATGTCGTCGGCTGCAATAAACCCGTCTTCGAGTTCGAATCCAGCTCTGATTTTTTTCAGGTCGTCGGGTGTAATATCATTGTCGAGCTGAACGTGATAGATTTTTTCTTTTTCGTAACTCGGGTGAGTCAGTTTCTTGGCCAGTTCACCGTCGTTGGTAAACAGGAGAACGCCGGTTGTTTGCATGTCGAGTCGGCCAACCGGGTAAATGCGCTCTTTACAGGCATTTTCAATCAGTTGCATAACGGTGCGTTCGGCATGAGGATCCTCGAGCGTGGTCACAAAACCCCGCGGTTTGTTGAGCAGCAGATATACTTTTCGCTCAGGGTTGAGGTTTCTTCCCTCGTAACTGACGTCGTCGCCAAGCGAGACTTTGTAACCCAGCTCGGTAACCACTTCGCCATTAACGGTAATTAATCCGTCAGCAATAATTTTGTCGGCTTCGCGACGCGAACATACGCCCGAATTGGCGATGTATTTGTTCAGCCTGATTAACTCATCTCCGGCAGGTTCCAGCGCCGGTTGTTCCTTCTTTTTCAGGACGATTATTTTCTTTTTTGGAGATTCTTTCAAAATGTTGGTTCTTAATGTGAAATGAATGTTTTGGATGGAAGTGTAATGATTTAACGTTTCTATCCGGAAGGCAAAGGTCGTAATTTTTACTGAAGTTTTGTTTAGTGACCTTCGGCCTTATAAAGTTTAAATTGCTCTTTTATAATGTTTCGCACATCATATTCAGTTCTCATCTGGCTCAAGAGGCCTTTGCCATTTATGTACATCATAAAATAGTCGGCCTGGGCTGAGTTCAGTCCGGTCAATTTTATTACCAGATCTTTGTTGTAAAGCTGCGAAATGGTTTCCCACTGTTTTTCGGAGAGAATCGCTTTTCGGGTTTCCCGTTTTTCCTTTTCGCTTTTACTCAGGTGATACTGCAGGAAGCTGGCCGGAGCAAGAACAGCGGCAATTGCCGGCGGTTTCTTGTCGAATGCATCACCTCTCAATTCTGGAGGGAGATCGTTCGCTTTTCCCATCGGAACGCCATCCATGTTTACCTTTTTCTGCTCTCCCTTAACATTTACATCGGGAATCGAAAATCGGACGGGTTTCAGGTACACCACCAGAACATTCATTTCGTTGTAATTGGCCGGGATCCGGGCTACTCCTTTTGAGTACCCAAGCGACGA
>CAXXPX010000002.1:0-37544 GCA_963677395.2 Bacteroidales bacterium
TTAGTTTAACAGTTTCAACAAATGATCCCCGCTCATCGGTGTTCAGTTTCAATTTGAAAGGGAAAAAGCTTGCATGATCGATGTAACAAACAAAGGTATTAAACAGATTCCGTTCAAAAGGATTATCCAGATTGGGAATGGCACCTTTTTCAAAATAGTTTTCTTTGTAGTCGTTCAGTTTTTGAAGCAACGCTGAAACTTTAATTTCTGAAGTGTGCGGAATCATGAAAGTTTCACTGTGCACCACTGTGTTTTTGCACTGTGTACCACTGTGGTCTAATATTTTATTAATAAAGAATTGAACCAATTCGCCAACATAGATCAGTTTAATTTCTCCATCCACTTCAATTCGGGGTGTTTCGTTATGCGTGAGCTGGTGACAGAAAGTAGCGACTACTGAATTATAATACGGATTGCCAAAAGGACCAAATACATTGGGGATAACCAATCCGGTGAAATGGGACTGATTCCGTTCTGCCCATTGTTCCAGCAATTGACGCCCTTCCTTTTTTGATTTCCCATATAAGTTATCTCGTTCTTCCTGAGTAGATGAAGAAAATAAAATATGTGGAGTTGATTGTGTTTCTTCGCATGCTGCAATCAATTGTTTCACCAATCCGATATTGGTTTGATAAAGCACTTCAGGATCATTATGTCGGTTCATCGCTGCCAGATGTACGATTGCATCGCAACTTTGCACAAAATCCTTTAGATTCGCTTCATCCTGAAAGAATGCATCTTCGAATGGAACCCGTTCAAATTGATCTGGATGCAAGCCCAGTGTATTGAAAAGATGTGTGCCAACGAATCCTGGCTGACCGGTTATTCCTATCTTTAGCATGATGATATTTTTCGATTAATATATTTATTGCACGAGGGGGAGAGGGGGAGAAACGGCGAATGGGAGAGGGTGATTAAATCGACCATTTATCGGGAGATTTAATCATATTTACCAGCATCCCAATTACATGTTCATACTCAGAATTCAGTCGGTCGCATAATTCAGAGTTGATGTACCCGCAATCCCGAGAAAAATCAAGCCAGGTCTGCGTCTCTGCAGCTTCTCCTTCAGAATCAGAAAGCTTTGCTACAAAAGCCTTTTCATATCTGCGTTTGCGAAATGCTTCTGCCAGGTTTGCGGCTACTGATCTGGATGAACGCCGGATTTGATCAGTTAACGAATAGCGTTCTTCTCCGGGAAAGGACCTCGATAATTTATAAATCTCCATTGCCAACTTATAGGCAAGTTTATAAACCTCTAATTCTTTGTGCGATCGTATTAGCTTCATAAAATTACTTGTTAAATTTCACAAATCGCCCTTTCACCCCATCTCTTTTTCTCCCATTCCCCCTTTCCCCTCTTCTAATCCGGGTATTGACCAATATCTTCTCCCAATACATCCCTCCGTATCATCGGTAATTTCAATAATAGTTCTTTTGTTCCTTCCACATCCAGCCTATGAGTATTGTGCGAGTGGTAATCTTCAATAACAGAAACCTTTTCTTCACCTTCAGTGAAATAGCTGGCATAGTTGAGATCACGGTTATCAGCAGGAACACGGTAATAATTACCCATATCATGCGCTTTGGCCATTTCTTCCCTGTTAACCAAAGTCTCATAGAGTTTTTCTCCATGCCGCGTTCCAATCACCCGTACCTTGCTCTTCGATTGATACAATTCAATCAATGCCTGGGCCAAATCGCCAATGGTTGAAGCAGGAGACTTCTGCACAAACATATCCCCGTTTTTGCCATGTTGAAACGCGTAAATAACCAAATCAACGGCATCTTCCAAAGTCATCATAAACCGGGTCATGTTGGGATCGGTGATGGTCAAATCTTTCCCTGCTTTTATTTGCTCAACAAATAAAGGGATAACCGAACCGCGCGATGCCATCACATTACCGTATCGCGTACCACAAAAAACAGTATCCTTGTCATCGTTCATCGAGCGTGCTTTGGCTTGCATTACCTTTTCCATCATCGCTTTGGAAATCCCCATAGCATTGATTGGATATACTGCCTTATCGGTACTCAGAACAATCATTCGTTTTACATGATGTTCAAATGCAGAATCCAATACATTTTGAGTTCCCAATACATTGGTATTAACCGCTTCAATAGGGAAAAACTCGCACGATGGCACTTGTTTCAATGCAGCAGCATGGAAGATGAAATCAACACCACGCATCGCGTAATCCACACTGCGTTTGTCGCGTACATTCCCAATGTAAAACTTCACTTTGGGGTTGTTTAACCGATGCCGCATATCGTCTTGCTTCTTTTCGTCGCGTGAGAAAATTCGGATTTCTTTGATGTCGGTATCTAAAAAGCGGTTAAGTACGGCATTGCCAAAGGAACCGGTTCCACCGGTTATTAGGAGAGTTTTGTTTTTAAACATTATGCATTTTTGTTTTGATTCAAAAAGATTATGGATAATCAAGATACGATTATTTGTTAATTATTTGAAATATTAAACATTTCCTTATTATCTCAACAAATAAATTGCGAAGCAATGTAAAATGACTGATTCTGGAGCAAAGAGAACTGGATTTCCTATTCCCATACATAAAAATGCAGCAACACAACCAAGTGCCATTGCAGTGAATTTAATTTCATTTCTTTGCGAAAAGTTTAGTAATATTTTATATAAAACTACACAATACGTAAAAAATATCAAAAGTGAAATTATACCAAACTTGTGAATGATATTATGATAATTTACCTCAAAGGCATATACTAAAATATTATCTCTATTGAAACCATTGCTTAATCCTGCTCCTAATCCCTTCCCGAAAAAAGTACTATCCTCAAATAAATACTTAATTTGAAGATATCTTGATTCATTCGAAGGATCTACTGCACTAAAAATTGATTTTAAAAGTTCAAAAAGAGGTGTGCTAACATATAAAGAATAAAAAAAGAACAATAAAGTGAATATAGACGCGCCTATCAATATTTTTTTTTTCAATGGAATTGTAAATATAAAAATTATACCAAAAACAATTAAAAGGGCCAATAACATACCTTTGGAAAGACTTAGAAATACTGAGATTATAATAAAGATCAAAAGCGCAAGTGTTTTCCCGAAAGTGTTTTTAATTATTAGACTCCCTACTAATTTAATTTCATCTTTTTGTTTTATTGAGACGATGTATATAGGGATTAATGCAAAAACATAAAATTGTAGTGAAGAATATACTAATCTAATTAGACCAATATTAGCATGGTCTAATATGAAAATTGAGAAGATTAATATTACCAAAGTTACGATATGACAAAAATTCAAAATTATTGAGTAGACCTGTTCCTTATTTAGTTGAGATTTATAAAGAATAAAATAGAATGAGTAGACAGTCATTCCAAAAAAATTCCTAAAAATCAGGCTAGTTGAATTATTATTCAGGAGGCCCACTATTATTCCATAACCCCATGCGAATAACATTAGTAAAAATAATAAATCGAATTTTCTAATTGCGACTCTTTTGTGCTTTTTAAGAAAGTAATATAAAAGGAAAACAAAAAGTAAACTGAAGTAGCCTATGTATATTCTAGTGGAGTCTCCTCCAACCTTTGACAATCCGTTAATTGAAATTATTAAAATGATTGACAGCAATAATTTAATAATAGAAGAATAGAAGTTGTATTGAAATTTTAGTTGCATTTACCTTTGGTAATAAAGTTTAATTATATATTTCCAAAGATTGCTGGAAATTAACAATAATAAGTATAAAAAAAAATACTTTAGACTATTTTGACTGATTTTCTTCATTATAATTTTTGCTTCACTTACTTCATCGTTTATCAATAATGATCTAACGTGATAATAATCAGCTCTGGCGAACGCTTCTTTAAATTGCAATTTATATTTTAACGATGCCTCTGAATGAGTAGCTAAAATCTTGTTAAGTGTGTAGTTTCTTTCATGTGTCCACAGATTTGAACATTCTACAGTTAATGAATTATTTCTCAATAAGTAAGTAGCTAGTGGTTTTTTTATAATGCAAACTTTTTCATTATAAATTAATTGCATGAAAAGACAGTATTCTTCAGACGCATGAATATTATAATCAAAGTTGAGATTTTTTGATAAAAGAGATTCTTTCTTTATCATTGATGTTGGCATATTAATTTCAAACTGATTGAGATTTTTTGAGAATATCTCACCAGAGGAATATTTTGGCACCCATATTTTTGATTTTTTTGTTAATTCATTAAGCTCGATAATGCCAGCATATGATAGAACGTAATTATCTTTTAGAATTTCTCTAACTTGAATTTCCGTTTTTTCCGGAATCCATTCATCATCGACATCCAAAAATGCAATATATTCTCCTTTGCATTCATTTACTGCCCAAGCTCTTGCTTGACCCAAAGTCACATTTTTCGAACTTTTAAAGTATTTGAAACGATTATCATCATATGATTTAAAGATCTCAGCACTTGTATCAGTTGAGGCATTATCCCAGAATACTAATTCCCAGTTGGAATAAGTCTGTGCTAAAATGGAAGATAAACAACCTTTTAAATATATTTCACCATTATAGCAATTAACAACAAAACTAACAAGAGGATTTAATTGCAGATTATTAATATCTACCATAAATATGGGATTTTATTATTTTGTTGTGGTAATATGGTTGATTCGTTAGGATCATGTTCTATATCTGCAATGTTCAATAAAAGACAATAATCCTCACTTAAACATTGAAACCCATACCAAATCATTGGAGGGATGGTTATTCGTTTATAATCATTTTTGTCATCCAATTGAAAGATATTAATAACTCCCTGCGTAGGAGATGATTCTCTGTCGTCATATAATACCAGCTTCAATTTTCCAAAAGGAACACAAAAATTTTGAGTCATCTCCCTATGATTTTTCCAGGCCTTAATTTTATCTTTATTTATTTTTGAAAGATAAGCTTCACCAAAATTTAAAAATCCGGAATCTGATTTTTTTAATACATGAAAAACGCCGCCCCTTTCGTCGAGTATTTGCTTTAGAGGTGTTATCTCTATTCCATCTATTAGTTTTAAATTGTCTAATGAGTCCATGTTCTTTTTCTAAGTTTTGCTTTGTCAATATATTGATCAATCTGTGATGTTGTTAATTGAAATAATTTTTCACCACTTAAATCAGATTCATAGAATTCTTTGTACCATGAAACCGTAAATTCTACTGTTTCTTCGAAGCTCATTGTAGGATACCATTCTAAAATATGGTGAGCTTTATCGCAACATAATTTTAGCAAGCCTGCTTCTTTAAAATTTGATTGATCGCCAGTTATGTGCCATTTTACAGATGACCATAGTGTCCCCATTTCATTTAATAACTGTTCAACCGTTTTGTTAACATTTGACTCTGGACCAAAATTGAAAGATTCGTTTTTTACCAATAGATTCTGAAGATACAATTCACTGCCTAATAAAAGATATCCACTTAAAGGTTCAAGCACATGCTGCCAGGGTCTTGTGGCATATGGACTTCTGATTTCAACATCCTTATTTTCAGACCATGCCTTTATTGAATCAGGAACAATTCGATCTTTAGCCCAATCACCTCCACCAATAACATTTCCGGCTCTTGCAGTGGCAATAAAAGTTTGGTTTGATTTGAAAAATGACTTCATATATGAATGTGTTACAATTTCGGCACAGCCTTTTGATGCACTATATGGATCTTCACCTCCTAGTCGGTCTATCTCCCGATATCCATAAGTCCATTCAACATTATCATAACATTTATCACTTGTAATAATAATTGCAGCCTTAATGAATTCTGTTGTTCTTGCGATCTCAAGAATATTTGTTATGCCTATTATATTGGTGATCATTGTTTCTCTCGGTTCTGTATAGGATAACCTTACTAAAGCTTGTGCAGCTAAGTGAAATACAATTTCTGGTTTATTTTCAATACAAATATTTCTTAGAAGTTCAAAGTCACTAATATCACCAATGTAATGTTTAATCTTTGATTCCAGATTAAGCTCTTCGAAATGACTTGGTTTTGAGGGTAATCCAATGGAATAACCAACTACATTAGCTCCAAGTTTAATTAACCATGAACATAGCCAAGTTCCTTTAAAACCGGTATGCCCAGTTACGAGTACTGTTTTTCCTTTATATACGTTATTGAACATTTCTTGTGTTTATTTAATCCATGGGATGTTTCCTGAACTCCAAATTGCATTTAATGAATCACGATCTCGTATAGTATCCATACATTGCCAGAACCCATTATGTTTGTATGCTAATAATTGATTGTCCTTGGTAAGATTTTCGAGCGGTTCCCGCTCTAGAATTGTATTCTCATCTGTTAAATAGTCAAAGACTTTATAGTCGAAAACAAAATATCCCCCATTAATCCATCCTTCACCAATTTGTGGTTTTTCTTTAAATTCCTGAATGTTTCCGGAATCATCAGTTAAAATTGAACCAAATCTAGCCGGAGGTCGAACGGCAGTCATTGTTGCAAGTTTTCCATGAGATTTGTGAAATTGTAATAATTCACTAATGTTAACATCAGCAACTCCATCGCCATAGGTCAACATAAATGTTTCTCCTGGCTTAAAAAGCCTCTTGAGCCTATGAAGTCTACCTCCTGTCATACTATTTATACCTGTATTATGCAAGCCAACTGTCCAGTCTTCTGACTCATCGTTTTCAAACTGAATATCTCCAGAGCGAAGGTTCACTAGCATATCACTTTTATGGAGTTTATAATTTAAGAAGAATTCTTTAATTACTTCTCCTTTATATCCCAAAGCAACGGCAAAATCATTGTATCCATAATATGAATAGATTTTCATAATATGCCACAATATCGGCATCCCTCCAATTTCAACCATAGGTTTTGGTCGCATGGTTGTTTCTTCGCTTAGCCTTGTGCCTAATCCACCAGCGAGTAATACTGTTTTCATATTTTATCTAGAATTTATTAATTATTGCACAAATCTCTTCAATATCAATAATTTCAATCTCCGGGTGTAATGGTAATGTCAGTATTTCGTTATAAATCATTTCAGTTACCGGAAGACTTTGTTCACCACCACCATAAAACGACAGTAAGTGATTGGGTTTATAATGAATTCCTGTTGGAATATTGGAAGCCTGTAATCGATCTTTCAATTTATCTCTCAATCCATTCAAAATCCTAATAGGGAAAATATGAGAAACGATGTCTGCATCTTCCTCAAGTTTTTGTAATTTTATATTTGTATTGTCAGATAATAACTCTGTATATTTCCGTAGTAATTCCTTCCGTTTTGGAGCAAATTCATTATCTAGCCTGCTAAGTTGAACGCGTCCAATTGCAGCAAAAATATTACTCATATGGTAACGATATCCTTGACGCGAAACATCAAAATCCCAACTTCGTTGACCTGAATACCTCTTCTCGGAATCCTTTTCTATACCTAATAGCCTTGAGTCTTTTACAATCTGTAACACTTTTGGATCTGCTGTAACAATTGCACCACCTTCGCCGGAAGTGATATTTTTAATTCCATCAAAAGAAAAACAAACAATGTCACCAAATGAACCAATCTTCTTTGATTTATAACTGCATCCAAATGCATGGGCTGCATCTTCAATTACCCGAAGTCCAAATTTTTGAGCAAAAATATAAGTCTGTTCTAAATTTGCTGGGTTACTGGCATAATGAACCGGCATTATAGCTTTGGTCCGATTGGATATTCTTTTTTCAGCATCTAGCAAATCGATGGTTAGGGTATCTTCATATACTTCACAAGCAATAGGTAAGGCTCCTGAAGCAGAAATAGCCTGAAATGAAGAAAGAAAAGTCAACGAGGGTACTAGAATTTCATCACCAGGTAAAAGTATTGCTTCAACAGCAAGATGTAAAGCAGCGGTGCCTGAATTAACACAAACAACATGATCTTTTGGAACTCCAAGATAATCAGCAATCTCTGCTTCAAATTTACCTACTTCAGCACCCATTCCCAGGTAGCCATCCTCAAGTATAACACGAGAAACAGCATTTGCTTCATTTATCCCTACTATTGATTTTGATAATCGTATGGCAGTCATATTTATAATTTATATTTTATGTGCTCGTATATTTTCCGAATAAATCCTTTCTTAAAATAATCTCTATCATAATCTCCAAAGTTGGCAATGCCATTATCAATAATGGTTATAAGTTTCTCTGCTACTATTTCAATTGAGTGATTCTGCTGGTAATATTTATGGGATAATTCGCCAAGGAATTCAGGTCCTTCCAAATAACTTATTAGCATTGTTTCTATCGAGTTATTTCCAGGTACTATATCATTATTAGTAATCAGATGACCAAGATCATAATCCTTTGTTTCGTGTAACCATCGAAAATTGTAATCAGTTGAAATTGAATTATAACTATAATCAACTACAATAGTAGGAATATGTAATCGGGCACTTTCAAGAGCAGAGGTACCCATCGAAATATTAATGCCTATTTTTTTTATCAAGAAAAAATCCAATTCATCCTTTGGTATTGTTCCCAGGAAATTTATTCTGAAGAAGTGATTTGTGTAATGCAGCTTTTGTAGATATTCCATATATGGCCCATCTCCAACAATGAATAATGTAATTTTCTTTTCTAAACTTAATGCAACTTTATTTAATGATTTAATAATTAGTTCAACGCTACAATATTTGAATTCACATAATCGGCCAATCCATGAAATATTTATTTCAGTTGATCTTCCCTTCTTTTCTTTATACTCTTCGATATTACCACTCGAAGCAACTATTGGTATATAGTTACTTATTGGCAATTTCAGATTCAGAATTTCTTCGGTTCGTTTCAGATTAGAAATATCCATAAAATGCAAAGTATTGCACATTATGGCTTCCTTCACAAAGTCTTTCAGATTAGTAAAATTATGTCTCCAAAAAATATTAAGAAAGAGCTGATAAAAATGTAAATTATTTTGTGCTGTTTTCCTAAAGAAATTAAATGGAAAAACATTAGGAAAGAAAATATCTGGGAACAGATTCCAAAAAAGGATTTTTGTATTGGATCCAATTTTTAATTCAGGTCTCATTGCATAGGGTAAAATGGCTTGCATTATAAGAATTCCTTCTGTAATCTGTATTGTTTTGCCATTTGTAAAGACTATCAAATCCACCTTGCTATTTCTCTTCCTATTCGTTGACATGTATCCATTTTCATAATCAATAATCTTGATAGTTAGTTTTGGATTTTCTTCAGCTAAATATTCAGCTAGATTTAAAAACAAAACAGGAACCCCACTAACTTCATAATATGGAAAATAAAACAGAATTGAATTAGTATTCATTTAAACAATTAATAGTTTTTGAAATTTCATTTTCACTCATCACAGGACTCATTGGCAAGCTTAATACTTCGGAATGAATTATTTCTGTCGTATGAAAACTAAAATTATTCCATTCTTTGTAAGCCAACTGTTTATGTGGTGGGATCGGATAATGTATCAATGTCTGAATACCATTCTCAATCAAGTATTTTTGTAATTCATCACGGCGGGGATGACGGATAACGAAGGCATGCCAAACGTGGTTTAGGCTTTTGGTTTCTGGGTTCGGATTATAAGCTGGAAGAATTATATCTGCTTGTTTGATGTTTTTAAGGTAATAATTGGCAATTTCATTGCGACGATGGTTATCAGCATCAAGTCGAGGTAGTTTTGTTCTTAAGATAGCTGCCTGAATTTCGTCCAAACGGGAATTGAGTCCCTGGTAATCGTTCACATATTTTTTAGTAGAACCATAATTGGCCAATGCACGAATGATGTTTGCCAATTCATCATCATCAGTTGTTACTGCACCTCCATCACCCAAACAACCGATATTTTTCCCTGGATAAAAACTGTGTCCTGCAGCGTCTCCTAAAGAACCTGTTCGTTTCTCTCCAAAGAAGCATCCTGCGGCTTGGGCGTTGTCTTCAATCAATTTTAGATTGTATCTCTTGGCCAATCGTTCTATTTCATGATGCATGGCATTCGAACCATACAAATGAACAAGCATAATTCCTTTAGTACGTTGAGTGATTTTTTCTTCAATCTTATATGGATCGAGGTTGTAAGTTACCAAATCTGGTTCTATCAAAACCGGTTTTAATCGATTATCACTAATGGCTAAGATGGATGCAATGTATGTATTCGCTGGTACAATTATTTCATCACCTTCTTGCATGACTTTCATCTCAATATAGGCTTTCAAAATCAGCCGCAAAGCATCTAATCCGTTTGCAACACCGATACAATGTTTAGTGCCAATATATTCTCTATATTCTTGCTCAAATGATTTTACTTCATTGCCTAACAGATACCATCCGGAATCGAGGACTCTCTTAATGGATTGTGAAAGCTCTGGTTCAAAGCTGTCGTTGATTGCTTTTAAGTCAAGAAATTTGATCATTGGTTAGATTGTAATTCATTGTAGTTTCCCATTTTGTCTTTTTGATTTAAATCTAGTATTATTCCTTCTTTAGTTATATAACCTTTATGCTTTGCAGGGTTACCAAACCAAAGAGAATATGGCGGAATATTTTTAGTAACTACACTCCCTGCTCCAATAAATGAATATTTTCCTATTGTAATTCCTGCAACTATCGTTGCATTTGCAGCAATTGATGCACCTTCTCTTATAATAGTTTTTTCAAATTCTTTAGAATGTAATTTTGAACGAGGTACTAAATCGTTTGTAAAAGTAACATTTGGACCAATGAATACATTATCTTCGATCGTAACACCATCCCAAATTTGAACACCTGATTTTACTGTTACATTATTTCCTATGATTACTTTATTTTCAATTAGCACATGAGCACAAATATTGCAATTATTGCCGATTTGAGCCTCTGGAAATATCACACAAAATTGCCAAATATTAGTATTAATGCCAATATTTGTAGTTTTTATATCTGATGAGGGGTGTAGCATTTAATAAGAAGATTTGGAGTCTATGTATGCATTGTATTCTCTAATATAATCAGATTCGTTGTACTTATGTGATGCAAGTACTAGACAAACTGAACCAGATGAAAAACCTTTTTCAGCTGACCAAATTCCAGGAGGTATGTGTAACCCATAATATGGCCGGTTTAATGTTACAGTGCGTTTGTTAATACCATCATCCATTTCAATTTCGAAACTTCCGCTGGCAGCAATTATAAACTGATGGCATTCTTTATGGGAATGGGCTCCGCGATCTTCTCCACCAGGGATATCGTAAATGTAAAATATCCTTTTGACATCATATGGAATATTTTCATTGTTTGTCACAGGAGTAATATTACCAGCACGATTATTGATTTTTGGAAGCTCAATTATTGAACAATCATAAACTGATACGTTTTTCATAATCCTTTATATTTTAAATAATCTGGATATTCACGAATGTAATCATCTTCAGAAAAAAGAGTGGAACTAAGAACCATAGCCAAAGAATTGGTGGAGAAGTTTTCCATTTGCCGCCAAAGACCTGCTGGAATGTATAACCCATAATAGGAACGATTTAATGAATAAGTCTGTTTATTAAATCCATCATCAATTACGACATCAAAACTTCCGGAGAGGGCAACTATAAATTCAAGTTGATTTTTAAAGGCATGTCCCCCACGTACCTGTCCTCCAGGAACATCATAAATCCAGTAGGTGCGCTCAATTTTAAATGGAATATGTTTTTCTTCTTCAATGAAAGAAAGATTACCTCTTGGATCTTCGAATTTTGGCAAGTGAATAAGTTGAACTTTTGTCATCTAAAAATATTTATTTTTTTTAATTGTATCAATAATTGTGTATATTCTGTTTTATGCATAAAAAATAAAAAAATATAGACTGATAGTAGTAGCGTAGAGCATAATTTTATTAGAATAACAATAAAAAATGAAAAATTATTTAGAAATGTATTAATAAGTAGAATTATACAAATTGTTGATGCTAGCAAAATTAATCGTTTAGCTTCAATTTCAAATTTGAAATATCTAGATGAAATAAGATAGATTATTGATATGTATATAAAGTAAGATAATAGCTTTGTATAAGCAGCTGCTTTAAATCCCCAAATTGGAACAGCTATATAATTTGAGATAGAATTGATTAATAATGCGAATAACCCAATATATAAAAAGTAATAAGACTTATTGCTTATTGCAATTCCATAATCGAATATGTTTGATAATCCAAAAAAGAATTGTGCTATTATAATGATTGGAATGATTGATTGAACTTTGAAATATTCAATGTTGCCGCTTGATGTTAATAAAATAAATTCTTTATTGAATAAAGTAAATATAAAAATAATGAATAAACATAAAGCGATAAAATATGAGGTTATTAATTTAAACAATTCAGATGCATTGCTATCTTCCTTATACTTCATGCGCATTTGAGACCAAACCAGACTAAATGGTATGATTATCATCGCATGTATTACCATTGCTAGTTTCGCTCCATAAGAAAATATCCCTACATCATTTAAAGAACAATACTCTTTAATAAAGAATCGATCAATCCAATCGAGCAAATAAAATACAATACTTGAGAAAGCAATTGGTAAGCCATATTTTAAATGTTTTTTTATTTCATTAAAGGAGAATTTTATTGGGTTATATTCCGAAAAATTTAAAACTAAATAAAGTGTCAATAATATTTGACCAATTGTCAGCCCTAGAAACGGTGATAACAGGCCAAAATTTAAATGAAAAAATAATAGAACCAAAAATATCGAAATGACAAGAACAAATCCATTTAAAATGACAAATTGAATAGATTTATTTTGGTACCTAAGCAGAATAAGATAGGTTGTATTTATAAATGAGAATGATGAATAAAAAGAAATTATAATAATATGATTAGAATAATCGGAAGTATCAAAAATTAAATTAGATAATATTTTTGAAAAAACATAGCCAAAAACTATTTGAGTTAATGCACCAAAAAAAATAATAAATAGTGCAGAATTAATTATATTTAATTTTTCATTTTCATTTTTAGTATCATAGTAATATCTAACGAGTGATGAAGATGCACCAAAGTAGAAAATAGAACCCATTAAAGTGCCACAAAGTATTATCAAAGCAACAATGCCATATTCTTCCGTAGATAATTTTGAAGTGTAAATAGGAACAAGAATGAAGCCTATTAATGAATTGAGAGCAACACCTATACCATAAACAATTCCACTCTTTGAAACTTCCTTTAATTTGTCGGAAAGAGAAATTTCTTTTTTCAATTTTCTTCAATTTTATAACAATACTCACTTAGTTGCTTTTCAATTTCGCTAAAATCATATTCATTTATATGTTTTTTCCACTGCCCAATATTTTGCTTAGATCTATTAGGATCAAAAATAGTTTGTTTAAGCCTATGATTTTCTGGAGATAAGCTTAAAAAGGAAATAATTGACGAAATGCTCATATCATAGTTAAATACCAAATCCTCAAAACGGAGAAATAATATGTTTTGATTTTCACTATTGTTTTTGATAAAATATTCTCTT
This sequence comes from Bacteroidales bacterium, assembly GCA_963677395.2. Lineage (GTDB taxonomy): Bacteria > Bacteroidota > Bacteroidia > Bacteroidales. Next base: position 13,492 of record CAXXPX010000002.1, read on the forward strand.
TGTGTTTTGAACCATAGAATGAAATCGTTTATGTTATCTGTTGGTATATATGACCACCTCAATGCATCAATAAATATATCTCTGGGATCTCTGTCTACAATTATTACTTTCGCTGAATAAAAATATTTTAAATATTTTTCGCAATTAATGGCAGGAATTAATTGATCAAAAAGGATATATCTCGAATTGCCCGCTGAATCAACTTCAATAGATAGATTGTTAAATAGATTTTTTGTGGAGCTGTAAAATTGCTCTTTTGAACAAGACAAATACATTTTGTCCTTTCTCGTCAAAATATTTGTTGAAAGCCTAAGTCTTGATAATACTCTAAACAAAAACCATTTAATTGTTGAAAATTCATGGAAATGATATGGCCACGACCCTTTCCATTGAAGTGCAATTATATCATCTAAATATTCATCACAAATTTTCCAGAACTTATTATTTAATAAGTTGTTGTAATTGTAAGAAAGAGGATAATAAAAGCGTGATGGTCGTCCTAGTATTTGTATGTATTTAATGAATCTACGAATTGTAATATCACAATTTAATATTCGCCAATCATTAACAATCCCATTTTCCAGATCTATTATTCCATCAGGATCATTTAACATTCTAAATTCAAATGGGAAGCTAGTAATTCCATCAAATTCCGAAAGTAAATCTTTAACAGCCCCTGATCCCGACCAACCAAAACCAGTGATCGAAATTATATTTTTTATATTATCTTCGGGCATAAATAGGTTGTTTTAAAATATTCAGTATAAATTAATTTGTTAAATTATAAAATTTATAAATTCATTAAATTTATAAACCCTCGGATTGTTTTTCATCCTATCGGTATTTACATTTTTAAGAATTTCAATCACATTTTCTGGAGTAATATTTAGTGAGTTTAGACTATTGTCAATACTGAAGGATCTAATAAGCATTTGTAGTTCATTTACTAAAAGTTCAGTTGAACTTAGTTTAAGAAAATTGCAAATCATTTGAATTTTTTCTTGGACAAACATAGGACCTCTTAAATCATTGCAATTTGAGACTGAAACATCATTGTTGTACAAAAAAAATGAAGGTAGAAAAAATGATACAGCATGTCCATGAGGAATATTATACTTTTCAGTCAGAAAGTAAGATAAAGCATGAGGTCCAGTTGTTTTTGTAATTCTAATTGCTTTACCTGCCCAAAAAGCACCTTCTGCAATTTTCTCTTTTGCTATTTGATCTCCCTTAATTGCATTTTTAAGGTTTTCCCAGATTAGTATAAATGCTTTTGAAGAATATTCTAACGATTCTTCAGTCGAATTTATGCTCCAAAAGGATTCTATCCCTTGAGCAAATGCATCTAATCCAGATACAGCCATTTGGTATTTTGATTGGCCTTCTAATAAATTGGCATCGACAATTGCTACATCAGGCAATAAATAATCTTCTTCATATGAATGTTTCATCCCATCAATGTATGCAACTGCAAAATGAGTAGCTTCGCTACCTGTCCCAGCGGTTGTTGGAATGGCAATAAGAGGTAGGCTATAACTATTAGTACCTAACTTTATATCATGTGCTGCAAGATATTTGATTATTTTTGCCATATCAATAACACTTCCCCCGCCAACAGCAATAATTAATTGGGATTTGCTTTGTTTTAAGCTAGCATAACCGATTCTTGCTTCCTCTAATTTGGGATTAACACTAAATTCAGAAAATTCTGTGATATTGTAGTTTTGAAATATTTGATTTAGTAATTTTTTTGCGCCTGATTTTAGATAAGATTGATTACCATGTACAAGAAAGATATTTTCTACAGATAGTTTTTTAAGTATCTTATCAATATTATTGATCGCTCCCGGATAAATGAATTCTTCCTGAATCATTAACTTAGATTTTCCATGAATGCTATTTTATTTTCAATCGGGCTGGTTGTTGGTCGTCCTAAATCTTTTCTGGCACCTTTATTTATACAAATTTCCATAAAGGCGGGTCCAATTGTTGAATTCAAAATATTTAAGTTGTATTTTAATTCTTCTGATGTAATTGCTTTGGCCGCAAATTTATAGTTAAATGCTTTTGCTATTTTTGAGAAGTTAATCTTAAAACCTATTGTAGGCTGCCCTCCGACAGAATCGTGAGCTCCATTGTTAAAAAGTATATGCTTGAAATTTGTTGGCGCTAAATCTCCAATTGTACCCATTGAACCAGTATGCATAATAGCCGCTCCATCACCATCAAAACAATAAATATTTCTTTCGGGCTTTTCTAATGTAATTCCGAGAGCTATTTGTGTTGCATGTCCCATCGAACCAACTGTAAGAAAATCGGTATCATGCGCTTGTTTTAGAATTTCTCTTAATTCAAATAATTCACGCGATAACATTCCTGTTGTTGAAACGATAATTGAATTGGCAGGAATGTTAGATAAAACTACCAATAATGCCTCTTCTCGTGTTAACTGGAAATTGTCTGGTTGTTTGTTAATAAGTTTGTAAGGGGCAAAAGTATTTTTTCTTACTACAATTGCAACAGGCTTTGAATCCTTTCGGCAATTATTAACAGAAGTTTCAATTATACTTTTAAAATCTGAAGTTTCATCAAGAATTACATAAGGTATTTCTATACTTTCAAGAAGTGAAGGTGTTACACGGCCTTGCTTTATATGCTGAGGCTCATCTTTTACTCCCGGTTCTCCTCGCCATCCAATTAGTAAAATCATTGGGATTGAATATACTTCTTTATCCGCAAGAGAAAGTAAGGGATTAATCGCATTTCCAATGCCTGAATTTTGCATATATATTAATGGTATTTTCCCAGTTGCCAAATGATAGCCAGCACCCAATGCAATTGCCCCACCTTCATTTGCAGTAATAATGTTTTTCCCTTTTGGGGTATTATCTGCAATGTATGCACAAATATCTTTTAATAATGAATCTGGCACTCCTGCAAAAAAATCAATTTCATTATTGATTAATTCATTGAAAAAATCTTTTGTTTCAATCATAGTTCTTGGTTATTTAGTGCCCGGAATAAGGGTTAAGATTTCTTTTATACTCAAACACTTATCATCTGCTTCCAGCGATCGTTTATTAACTAGAATTGATTTGGCTACATCAACCATCGCCGGGTAGGAAGCTCTTAACATATGATTTGCATAAATGACCACATTGGCGCCCCATTCTTTAAAAGTATCTTCAGGAATGTGATTGTAAGTTGACGGAACTAATATAATGGGTGTTGATGAATCTTCTTTGCGAAACTTGTTACAGAATTCTTTAATATCCTCACCTAATTTTTCCTTGCTGTGAATCATTATTCCATCAGCTCCGGCTTGAATATAACTGAAGGCTCTTTCAAGAGCATCATTAATATCTTTACCACAAATGAGACTCTCAATACGAGCAATGATCATAAAATCCTTAGTAATTTGTGCTTTTTTTCCAGCACTGATTTTAAATGAGAATTCTTCAATAGAATCCTGATTTTGTTCGACTTCCGTTCCAAATAGGGAATTTTTCTTTAATCCAATTTTATCTTCAATAATAATTGCCGAAATCCCTAATCGTTCCAATGTTCTTACTGCAAAAACGAAGTGTTCTGGTTTTCCTCCTGTGTCGCCATCATAAATGATTGGTTTAGTTGTACATTCTAATATATCATTAATCCCATGAAGTCTGGTTGTGATATCGACAGCTTCAATGTCTGGTTTCCCTTTTGATGTTGAATCTGTTAAGCTTGAAGACCACATTCCATCAAATTCCTCCAATTTCCCATTGATATTGACTTGAATATTTTCACATATAAGGCCAGTTAAACCGCTATGAGATTCTAAAATGCGAACAATTGGTTTAGAAGCTATTAACCGGCGAAGTCTTTTTAATCGGACTTCAGGCGTGGTTCCAATTTCTTTGATATTATTATTTAGACTTGTCGATGAAATTCCCTTGGTGTATGGTATATCAATTAAGTTACCTTCCCATTCTGCTAATACATCAATTACTTTTTGTCTTGTTTTTTGTTGAATCCCTTCCTTCCAATCATCTCCATGTACAACATAATCTGGCTTTATCAATCGAAGATTAGGTTCATAATCTAAAGTTGTTTGTGGAATAACACAAAATACTCCTTTGATATTTTCAATAATTATTTTTCGTTGATCATAGGTCATATAAGGTAACCGTTTATAGCTGGCAATAGCTTCGTCTGTCAACAAACCGACAGTAACTTCACCTAATTTTCTAGCTTCATTAATTATATTTAAATGACCTGGATGTATTAGGTCAGCGCTCATTCCTACATATACTTTTTTCATTAGTTGTGTTTTTTTAATTATTTAAATTCTTGAATTACGAAAAAGTTGTTGCAATAGATTTGACAGCATCAAATCTGATTATTTTCTAGTTAGCAACCTAAACACCTTGCAACGACTTAATAACCTTTTGCGGTGATTTCACAATCCTTTGCAACGACTTTTAAACCCTTTGCGACGACTTAATAACTGCTTGCGAAAGCTTTTAAACTCTTTGCGATGACTTTATCGTACTTTGCGAGAGCTTTTAAATGCTTTGCGACGACTTTAGCCTGTTTTGCGATGACTTTTAAGTACTTTGCAACGGTTTTTTTACTCTTTTAAGTTGCGAGCAAACAAAGCCCCATCCTGTTTTGTATCGAAAAAGTTGAAACTCTTCTTTATAGGATGGGGATTGTACAAACAACGGTAAGCGAATCGTTTATAAATTAAGCGGTTAAGGTTCCGAAATGGAATCCTCCGAAACTGGATTAAGTTTCAGGGTTGGTATCCGCAGGAGGTGTTTGATCTTTTGGTTTTGTTTCCTCCGGTTTTTCTGTACGACGCACCTTTTTCATCAGCTGCACGAAGGTGTAATCTTTGAGTTTGGCCTTATCCGTTAGTTTAAACAGTATTTTACCAATGTCGCAGATTTCAACCAGGTTGGCATATAGCTCGTTAAGCTGTCCCATGTTGTTTTGCACCATGGCCGCGCGGTTCGAGATCAGGCTGTACTTTGTATTTTTATCGTTGGCCAGCATAACCCGGGCTTCCGAAAACTTGATTTTCAGGGCGTCCGTCAGGCCTTTAGCCGTCAGTTGAGCGTAATACTTTGTGATGTTCGAATCAACAGTTAGCAAGAGAGGCATCACGCTTTCTACCTCGTGTGCCCGGGCGTTTTTACGCAATTTAGTGAGGCCAAAGTCGGTTGCCGAGATAGGGACACTTGCACCAGCCAACTGAATGTAACCTTCAAGGTGATTAATCGAGTCGATCAGACCATCGCACACCGAATAGGTATGCTCATTGATCAGTTTCAGCTCAACAGTTTCCGATTGCGGAGCAATCAACTCTTTTACAGCTTCAATTTTAGCTTTGTATAGGCCTACATAATCAGGCGTAAATACTGGCGAAAACTGCGTGAAATGAGTCAGGTCGCGCTCCAGACTTAATGCTACAAATCCACATACAACAGGTAATTCTTCAATTTTGCAATTGAAACCCCGATTCGAATTGTTTTCCATAAAATTTTAATTAAAATGTTAGTAAAATAATGTGTTCGAATCAAAACGATTTTTATTCAAATAAATTTACTAAACATTTTCATAAAAGTCAATGGTTTACAAAATAATTATCAGTGTAAGTTATTGGTTGTAATAGTAATGTGTGATTGTTATGGCCTGTATACTGTGATAATTGTCGTTATTTTCACTTTACAGTTAAAAAATGAACCACAGATCCCTTCGACAAGCTCAGGAGCCAACAGATTCACACAGAGGAAATGGTAAATAGTCAATGGTTGAATGGTTAATTATCGTGTTGTAATTGTTATAATGGTTGTCGTGAGCTCTAAGGATTGATGGATTGATGGATTGATGGATTTAAGGACTGATGATAATGATCAATGTTTAGTTGTCCATGTTTAATTGCAAACTGATTACTGCGACTGAATACTTGTTTCTCGTTGTGCAATCCTTTCATCGTCTCCATTGCGGCGCATATATCTAACCCATTTCAATCATAGCCTTCCCGTACGCCTGATAATTTTGTGTTTATTTTATCCCTACCATACTTACACCGCTACGCGGTTTTTGATGGATTGATTCCTCGGGTCTTTCGGTCTTCGGTCTTCCTATCTCCGGTCGTTCCCTCGGATTGATGGATTGAATTACTGAAGGACTGAATAATAATTAACTGAATATCGAATTAAATCGCTGTTTGCTGATGTTTTACGAACCCAAATATTTCAATGGTTTTATCATTGATTCGATAAATAACTGTATAACCTTTAAAGATTAAATCCCGGATATTTTGATCGTCGAACCAGATTGACTTGCGATACTTAAAAGGATTAGAGGATATTGCCTTAAGTTGTTTGAACAGGTCGTTTTTAAATTTACGGGCATTTGCCGGATTACTTTGTGCAATATATTCGAGTTGATCTCCAAGACGTATGACAAAAGTATCTTTAAGAACGATTTTCATATGTCTATAATTTGTTTTTTAATTGCCTGACGGGACTCGCCTGAATAGCCACCCTCTATTTTGCGGAAAATTACTCATGGCTTGTTTCATGCTTTTTGATCAAATTTTCTAATTGTTGTTCTGCTTCATTTACCGAAAGAAACTTTGCTTCTCCGGTATTTATTTCATCTAATTCGGTTTGCAAATATTTCTTTGTTTCAGAGAATTGTGACTCATTCATTACTATTTCTATCTCTTCCTTCGAAAATTTACTCAAAAGGTCTAAAAATTGATCGTAAACCCTGTCATCGATTTTTAATTTCAGCGTATGCATCATTTATAATATTGAGTACAAGTTAAAGTTAATCATTTTAAGGTTTAGGTAATTTCTTTTATAATTCTTTGCGATTAAAAAATGAACCACATAGAGCACAGAGGAAATTGTAAATTGTCAATGGTTGAATGGTTAATTATCGTGTTGTAATTGTTATAATGGTTGTCGTGAGCTCTAAGGATTGATGGACTGATGGATTTAAGGACTGATGATAATGATCAATGTTTAATTGCCATGGTTAATTGCAAACTGATTACTGCGACTGAATACTTGTTTCTCGTTGTGCAATCCTTTCATCGTCTCCATTGCGGCGCATATATCTAACCCATTTCAATCATAGCCTTCCCGTGCGCCTGATAATTTTGTGTTTATTTTATCCCTACCATACTTACACCGCTACGCGGTTTTTGATGGATTGATTCCTCCGGTCTTCCTGTCTTCTGTCTTCTGTCTCCGGGTTTCCCTTTGTGAACCTTTGCGGTTAAAAAATGAACCACATACAACACAGAGGAAATTGTAAATAGTCAATGGTTAAATGGTCAATAATCGTGTTGTAATTGTTATAATGGTTGTCGTACGCTCTAAGGACTGATGGATTTAAGGACTGATGATAATGATCAATGTTTAATTGTCCATGTTTAATTGCAAACTGATTACTGCGACTGAAAACTTGTTCCTCGTTGTTATCTCTTTGCGAAACTTTGCGTTTCCCTTTGCGAAACTTTGCGGTTAAATGTTTTTACCACAGATTCGCACAGGGAAATAGTTAATCGTAAATAGTTAAATGGTTAATGGTTTTATCGTTCCATTGTCCTCCATTGCGGCGCATATATCTAACCCATTTCAATCTTAGCCTTCCCGTGCGCCTGATAATTTTGTGTTTATTTTATCTCTACCATACTTACACCGCTACGCGGTTTTTGATGGATTGATTCCTCCGGTCCTCCGGTCTTCCGGTCTTCGGTCTTCCGACTTCTGTCTTCTCACTTCACATCGTTCCACTTAACCCGGATATCTTTCAGGAAACCTTTCCCAAACACAATACCCACTCCGGAAACGCCTCCCAGGAATAACCAGATGGCCAGGATCATGGGGCGTTTGGGTTTCGATCTTTCTGCAGGAACCATGGCGGGTTCCAAAACAGAGAATACCGGTGTTTCTTCTTTTACCTGAATTTTGGCTTGTTCCAATTGTTTGGCCAGTTCGTTATACACGTTCATAGCAATGCTGTATTCGCTTTGCAGACGTTCCTCCTCGGTGCGGGCCACTGCGCTGGTTACATTTTTATTCTGGTCGCGGAAAGATGCCAGGCGTGACTGGGCTTTCTCAAATTCTTTTTTCTTTTCAGTGTATCGTCCTTCGATGAAGGCCAGTTTATCCGAGACTTTCTCAATCTTGTAATGTGTAATGTATTTCTGAAGCAATTCGCGGGCCTGATCTGCCACCTGTGCCGACAATAAAGCTTCAGGAAAAGAAGCCTGAAGGGTCAGATAACCTTGTTTGGCATCAACGGTTAAACTGATTTGCTTGTCGATAATTTTCCGGACATCTTCCTGTTTTTTTGTCAGGGAGATAGGACCTTTATCTGTTGAACTTATCCCTTTACTTTCACCCCGGATAGCGGTTAGGATGACTCCCGGCAATCCAATGGTGTATTTGGAAATCAGGGAGAGCGCTCCCGGTTTTTGGATTTCAGCGTAATACTCGTAAAGACTTACCGGATGACTGACTTCGGAGAACGTAAACGAAGTATTCATCAGTTCGAGCTGGAAAGGAACTGACGAAACAATCTGCGGATAAACCATGGGCGATAAGGCTTCTCCTGATCCCATATTATCGAGACTAAAACCGGCCATAGCCGCCAGGGAAGAAAGTCCTCCCAGTTTACTTCCTGACGAAGAAGTCTGCGGAACCATGGTGGTGCTTGCTGTATATTCTTTGGGTGAAAGGATGGCGATTACCAATCCCAGGATTCCGGCAACAAAGATAGATTTAATGATCGTTTTGCGGCCTTCCCATATGGTTTTGGCCAAAGCCAGCAAATCAATTTCGTCGTCGTTGGTTGGAGGTATAGTCGCAGGTTTTGTTTCAGGAGTCATAGATTGATATGTTGATGGATTGAAGGACTGAAATAATTTTCAATGGTTAATTTTCAATGATAAATGGTCAAGGATTGAATTGTCAAATGGTTTAATTGTTATTCCTAATTTATAATTGATCATTTAAAATTCATGTTTATTTGTGCAGAGTTGAAATGTTAATGCCGAAGGCATGATAAGATTATAGCAAATCAGCATAAGAGGACTAGAATGCCGAAGACATGACAGGATAATGTCACCACTCCGTGATTTTAAAAGTGCTTTTGTCAATATTTTCTTATTTCAAGTTCCAAGTTGTCGTTGTTCTTTTTGTGAAACTTTGCGTGTTACTTAGTGTTACTTTGCGGTTAAATTAAAGAATAGTCCACTAATAAACGCAAATGAAATAGTAAATAGTAAATGGTTAAATTGTCAATGATTGAAGGGTCGAATCTTCAAATTCTCAAATTTCCACATCTTCAAATTAGTCATTCATAACTTCTACTTGAGCAGTGTTGAAATGGCAATGGCAATTGTGGCCATGGTACTTGCAATTCCTAACCATTTGCCGGTTTGATCGGTTCGTTGTTTTTCCGGTTTCTGTGGTACAATGATCTGGCATCCGGGTTCTATATGTGGATAATTCCGTACAAAGAAACTGTGGGTAACCTGGGTGGTTCCGTCACTGTAAATCACAAAGGTTTTTCGTTTCAGTGCATTCGTACTAAAGCCTCCCGAACGGTCGATGTAATATTTCAGGCCCTTTCCTTTTTGGTATGCTAAGCCAAGAGGATTTAAAATTTCGCCGGAAATACGTACTTCCTGAGAAACTTCAGGAATCATAACCTGATCGCCGTCTTTCAGGACATAATCGAAAGCAGATCCCGGATTTTTCAGAATATCGTTTAAGCGGAGCTCAAGCTGATCGCTTTCAATTTGTTTTTCAGCTTTAGCCAGCAAACTATCCGGAAGGTTGTTTCGAAGTACTTCCAGATTCATATCTTTCTGATGATTAACGCGATTCATCCGGGCTCCTTTAATAAAGGCATCGGGCAATAATCCTCCGGAACGGTTAATCAGATCGGAGATACGTTCTTTCTTTGAACCAATACTGTAAGCTCCCGGGTAACGAACTTCTCCGGAAATATAAACAGTCCGTTGTTCGTGGTACGATGGTGCTTTGCGGACATAAATGTAATCGAACGGTTTCAGGTGAAGCGTGTCTCCTTTGCTGTCGAGTTTTAAATTCCGGTCGATGTTCAGTTGGTAAAGTTTTACAATCTCGTCGCTAACCTGGTTCGATTCGGTGTAATTCCTGCGACGGGCCAGTTCGATAAACGATTCGCTGGCAGCCTCGGTAAAACCACCTGCTTCAAAAATCAGGTCTTTCAGTGTCATGTTATCCGAATAATCGAATACCCCGGGTTTTTGCACTTCACCCATGATGTGAATGGTCCTTTTCTGCTGCATGCTGAAGATATCCTGAATGATCACCTGGTCCTCGCGCTGCAGCGGGATGTCGTTTATCCCTTTCATCACATCAGTCACATTGAACGACAAGGTCATTGGCGTGAGGTCTTTCTGAAGGCGAACGATCTGTCCGCGGTTGCTGAAATAGTTTTCCTTCAGGCCCTGCGCCTTCTTAATTAATCCTGAAAGAGTAAGTCCTTCGGTCAGTTCGTAAGTACCCGGACGGAAAACAGCGCCGGAAATATTGATGCGGTTCTCGTATCGGTCGATGATGGCTGAGGCAACAAGAACATCTCCGTTGCTTGGAATGAAACTATCGTAAATCGATTCGCTGATGTCGATGACTTTTTTCTCTTTATCGGTAATGCGGGTCAGTGAAAGCTGTCCCTTGAAGGCCTGATCCGTAAATCCACCCAGGTAACGAATCAGATCCGACAGTTTTTCTTTTTCAGTAAGTTCAAACAGGCCGGTTCGTTTAAATGAGCCACTTGCTTCCACCCGTTTCTGATAAGTTGGAATGTAAATAATATCCTGTTCGCGCAGCTGTATGTTTCCTTGCATATTGGCATTGATCAGGTAATCGTAAACATCGATGGTTTTGAGGATTTTGTTATCGCGAATCACTTGTATGTTCCGGAACGATCCGTTCTCGTTTGGTCCTCCGGAAAGGTAAAGGGCATTGAATGCCGATGCCGTTGACGGAAGGGTATAAGTGCCGGGTGCCATGACTTCGCCGATCACATTAATTTTGATGGAGCGAAGATTGCTGATACCCACTTCGGCATAAGTATTGGGCGATGGCCCATCCATGCCCTGATAAATGGCAATCAACCGTTTTTTGATCAGTTCTTTTGCTTTGGAGAACTCAATGCCCGAAACATAAACCGGTCCAACATCCGGAATATTGATAGCCCCGTTGTTTTCAATCCGCAATTGATAGGTTTGCTGACTGGCACCCCAAATCGAGATGGTTAATTCATCGTCGATTCCCAGCACATAGTTTTGTGGGGTAGGGATGTTCACCGGAGGTTCAAAGGTGAGGTTTTCCGAATTAAACAACTGAAATCCAAAGATGCGTTTGACTTCAGGAGAAGCATTTACAACAGCTTTCTCGGAGAATGCTTCTCTTGTGGAAGTTTTTGTTTGGACACTTTGAGCAGCAGGATTGGCTATCGATTTGCCTTTGGAGAAGTTCAGTTCCTGAATCCGCCGTTTAAGTTGTTCAATCTGAATAGGTGTTGCCCCTTGCATCTGAGCCATTTGTGCAGCCTGGTCAATGGTTAAACCACGGGCATTGACTTCGTTTACAATTTGCTGAATCTGTTGATCGGAGAGGTTATTCACATTCACACTTGCCGGATTTTGTGCCTGCAAAGTGATACTTAAAGAACCCATAAAAAGGAGAATACAGAAGAACAAACTTATTTTTTGCATGGTAAATAGATTGATACCTGGTTTATTTTAATGCAGTATGTGATTAACGTGTATAAAATCAAATTTTTACGTTGCATCAAAGCCTGTTTGAAGAGGTTTTTGCAAAATTGGCGAAAATATTGATACTCTCTGGTCGATTGAAGGAACAAAGTAAGCAGGAGCAAGAATTTAAACTCCTGATCTTTTATTTTGATGCTCAACTTCCGACCGATTGGTCGGTTTCTGAGTTCCAGATCAGCAGCACCGGCTTATCATTGTAAATACTGACCATCTCGCTCCTGTCGAGTATGATGTATTTAATTTTTCGGCTCATGAATTCTTCCGCTTTTAACACCAGCGTTTTGATATATGCCTGATCGAGATTATTTCCAACAAGTGCCATATCGATGGTCTGAGAATTCTTCCCAATCGCAAAATCGCCGGTCAGATAAGCTGATTCGAGATTTCCGACCCGACTGGTTAATTTATCAATAATTTGGTCGATCCCTACAAATTTTTTCAGGATGTTCTGAATGTCCTCAAACAATGGATGACTGGCGTTGGCAAAAAAGAATTTCTTATTACCCTCGGACGATGAGGTAAGCAATCCTGCACTTTCGAGCTTATTTAACTCAACCCTGATAGAGTTGCTTGATTCGCCGAATTCCGTTTCCAACCCCCGAAGATAACTTGTCGTCTGGCAGTTTAAAAAGAACTTAAGTAAGATCTTGATCCGGGTTTTGGATGTAATGAGACTTTCAATCATTTATGATGTAATTAAACTATTCCGAATTTGAGTTGTTGTAAAGGATTATTACCTTGAAGAATAGTGAATTAGAGGGAATAGTTTTTAATGAAGTTACACAGCTACGCTACCTCAGTCCCATTTTGATTAGAGATTTAAGATAGATTTGACTTCAGCTTTTGGTATATGATTTTATTAAAAGAGAGTCAGCTTGCCTAATTATTCATTGCCGGAAGCAATGTTGAGTACAAAAGTAACTCAATTCTGTTTAGGGTGTTCCACTTTCCGCTTAGCGTTTTTATGAAAATATATGAAAGTGCCACTTTTTTACACGAATGGTATGTATAGGCATATGAAACGACGTTTTTGACTGAAAATTTTTTCAACAAAATTATGTTTTAAAAATGTATGTCGATAGATAACCTGTTTATTGTTAGTGTTTTTGTTGATTGTGCTATGGATTAAAGGCTTTTAATAGTATTTATCTATGGAATTAACAGATTGTATTAACCCGAAGATAAATGACCGTTAAAAGAATTAATCATTTTATAAACTCAAACAAGTGGGGAATTATTGTGAATAGTTGTAGTCAAATGGTTTTTTAACGGAACAAGTCCGCTGAAGTTTGGCGTGGCTTCTCTTTAAATGATTCCTTTTATCGTGGAAACTGGAATTCCCGATGCGCCAGAATAATTAACTTGAGTTTGATATATCTTACTTATAAAACATTTCGGAAATAAAGTGATAAGGTCGGTTTTCCCCGTTTTGTTCACTGTCAAGGTTTAAAAGTATTCGAGAAGGATTCAAACCTTATTCTCTGACATAACCTACGATATAACAAAAAACGACAATAGGCTATACTATTGGCGTGATACGCCTTTCCCCAGTTCGGTTGAACGTATTCTATCTACCAAACTTTCGGTGCGATGCACCTAAACAGCCGCGTTAGTGGTAACTGTATTTCCTATTGTTGCAACCCATCGGATTATTCTGTTTTAATGTCCTGTTAAAAAACGGCGAGGAACTTAGTCGAATTTATGAACGAAAACGTTTAAGCTTATTGGCTCCCTGTATTTCAATTGTTATTATTGAATCAGGCATTTTAGGAATATTACAGGATGCCGGAGGCATCAAATGTTTATAGAAAATTCAGGGCAATATTTGTTCGACCCCAACCGGGGTCGAAGATCTTCTGCGTCTGATATAGCTATACATGCAAACCCTCTGGGTGGATTAAAAGATTGCTAATATTAACGTGAGTTCGATGTAATAGTATCTAAAATCGGAAACTTGATTAGATGTGTTTTTTGCTGCCCCCTAATCCCTCCTTCGGCAAGCTCAGGCAACACAAACGGGGGACTTTTCTTCCTGCAAGTTCTGAATGTATGTTCTTTATGAGACATATTTTCTGAATTTTGGTTGACCAAACTCCCTTCTCTTTATTGGGGAAGAGCTGGGGATGGGGCAATTAAGAGTTCTATTTATAAAAAATGGGACTATCCCTTATGTCGAACTCACTTAATATTAGCTAAATGCCCATTTCAATTGTTATCAATTCAAATCAGGGTTCTTTGAGTGAACTGCCTTTGATCAGCTCCACATTGTTTGCCCCAAGTTCGGCATGAACACAAAAGCCAAGGTTGTTAAAGCGTAAAAGGATGCAGCGTTTTCCCCTGATTTCAACCACTTCGCCACAAATGCCGGTTAAGGGGCCTGAAACGATTTTAACCGCATCACCTTTCCGGATTCGTTCGGAAGTTACCTGTGTTTCTTCATTTAAAAACTGCATGAAGCATTTCAAATCCTCAATTTGCTTTTCGGGAATAGGGGTAGGGGTTTTTTCGAAGCAAACATAACGGCGAACTCCGGAGGTAAGTAAAACTTCGTAATACTCTCTGTTGCTCACACAAACGAAGATATAGCCTGGAATCAAAGGGCTTTCAATGGTTTTGATGCGATCGCTCCACTGCCTTTTCACCGTTTTTAACGGCAAATAGCATTCAATCCCTTTGCTGACCAGTTCTTTGTAAACTTTCTTCTCAGCCCGGGAATCGGTGTAGGCGGCGTACCATTTATATGAATGACCGGATGAATGATCTTCCATGCAGAAATGCGGATTATTCAGATTAAACCGGAAGATATGTACTAAAATGAAATAATGTCATATTCTTTGATTTAAAATCCCGACTCATCCCCATCACACCGTAGGTGTTCTGCCCCCTCTCTATGCATAGAGAGGAGAGAAAAACCGATAAATCGGTCTTAGGGGCGAGTGAAATAAAATACGACAATAAATAGTTCTATTACTTATTCCCGGTAGTCTTTATTTTAATCAGATATTCTTGTCTTTCAGGATCACGTCGTGTGCTCCGCCTTCGATAATACTGGTTGAAGATACCAGCGTGATTTTAGCAGTTTTCTCCAGCTCAGGAATGGACAATGCCCCGCAGCTGCACATGGTTGAAACGATTTTTCCAACGGTAATGTCGAGGTTATCTTTCAGTTTACCGGCATATGGAACGTAACTGTCCACACCTTCTTCAAATTTGAGGCCTTCGCTGCCACCCGAATCATAACGTTGCCAGTTGCGGGCACGGTTGGAGCCTTCGCCCCAGTATTCTTTTACGTAACTATTTCCTACGGTAAGTTTCTTAGTGGGGCTTTCGTCGAAGCGGGCGAAGTATCTACCCATCATAATGAAGTCGGCACCCATAGCCAGTGCCAGAACCATATGATAATCCTGAACAATACCACCATCGGAACAGATAGGCACATAAATGCCGGTTTTTTCGAAATATTCTTTACGGGCTTCGGCTACTTCAATCAGCGAGGTTGCCTGTCCTCGTCCAATTCCTTTTTGTTCGCGGGTAATGCAGATCGATCCGCCGCCAATACCTACTTTAATAAAGTCGGCACCTGCTTCAACGAGGTAGAGAAAGCCATCTTTATCCACTACGTTTCCGGCACCCACTTTTACTTTGCCATTGTATTTATTTTTAATGTAAGTAATTGTTTCAGCCTGCCATTCAGAGAATCCATCAGACGAATCGATACACAATACATCGGCACCGGCTTCGACCAACTGGGGAACCCGTTCTTTATAGTCGCGGGTGTTGATACCAGCGCCTACCAGTAATTTTTTGTTGACATCGAGCAGCTCGTTTGGATTCTCCTTGTGTTCGTCGTAGTCTTTGCGGAAGACAAAATACTGGAGATTCTGATCTTTATCGATGATGGGAAGTGTATTGAGTTTGTGGTCCCAGATAATATCGTTTGCTTCGGTAAGTGTAAGGCCCAGTTCGCCGGTTACCAGTTTCGAGAAGGGAGTCATAAACTCGCTGATCTTTTTATCGAGGCTGTCTTTCGATTCGCGGTAATCGCGGCTTGTTACAATACCCAACAGTTTACCGTTTGATGTTCCGTCGGCAGTAATTCCTATGGTTGAATGCCCGGTTGCTGCTTTAATTTCAAGCACATCCTTTAAGGTGTCGTCAGGAGTAAGGTTGGCATCGGAAACTACAAATCCTGCTTTAAATTTCTTGACTTTCCGAACCATTTCGGCCTGTGTGTCGATGGCCTGAGAACCGAAGATAAAGGATAGACCTCCGTTCTTTGCCAGTGCAATTGCCATTTTATGATCGGAAACCGACTGCATAATGGCCGATACGAATGGAATGTTGAGTTCGAGTTCAGGCGCTGTCCCTTTTTGGTATTTGACAAGAGGTGTTTTTAGCGAAACGTTCTGCGGAAAGCACTCCTTGGAGGTCAATCCGGGGATCAGTAAATATTCATTGAAAGTTCTTGAAACATCATTGAAGTACCTTGCCATATATTCGATTTTTTAAATGAAAAATTGCGCAAATTTATATAAAAAGTTTGGAGTGCCTAAAGTTCGAAGTGCCTAAAGTTACAATTCGGATCTCCCTTCGATACGCTTCGCTACTCAGGGAGCGGTTTCCTGTCTTCAATCTCCAGTCTCCGTTCTTCCGTCTTTCTCTAATATTCCCCTTTCAGGAACGCCGTACCGTTGAACAGGGCAATCTTGATACCTTCTTCATCGGTGATATCGACAATGTAAGTGGCCAGTGTTTTGCCCGAGCTGTGTTCTTTGGCAGTTGCGGTGAGCTTGCCTGAAGATACTCCCTTAAAGAAATTAATAGTGGCGTTGGCGGCAACAGCAATTCGGCCGTGCGAGTTTGAAGCGGCTGCAAAAGCAAAATCGGCCAGCGTAAACAGGGCTCCTCCCTGGATAATATCGACGCCGTTCAGGTGCTTGTCGGAAACAACCATTTCGGCGATGGCTTCTCCTTTCCCGATTGAAACCAGGCGGATGTCGTTATTTCCGGCAAAACGGTCGTTCAGCAGAATTTGTTCCAGCCTTTTGATTCTGTGTTCCATATTAAATTCTTTTTCTGAGTATCCGGATATAGCTTATATTCTTTGCCGTCAGATTTATCTGACGGACAGATTAATGAATAAATCTAACGGCTTTAGCCAAAGCTCATAGGGCTAAAGCCCTGGGATCATATCTTCTTTTACCCGTTGACTGAAGTCAACGGCAAAGAATAACAGCTCAGCATTTGTCTGTTTAGGTAAAACATCTGGAATATTTATTTCTTAAAATTGGCGTAACCTGAAAAAAAAAGCGGGCTTGTTCGCCCGCTCTTTTCCTGTATCGTTCTATTAATAGAATTTTGATCGTTTATCCACAACCTCGGAGACTTTCTTAAGCGATTCGAAAACCTGCGATCCGGCACGGTAACCAAGGGTTTGCGCAATCCGGTTTTTCTCACCTTTCAGATCAGCATCGGTGCTGGTGGTGAACGAAGTTACTTTTGCAAGGTAAACTCCGTTGTTTCCTTCGATTGGAGCCGAAACTTTTCCTTCAGGAAGTGAGCAAACAGTTCCAACAACTGCTGGTTCAAAACCAATAGATGGAATTGAGAAGCTGTTGAAGTTAACACCATTGGCTTCTTTAACTTCTGTTGAAAGACGTGAGGCTGCACTTGCCAGATCAGAACCGGCACTTTTTAATTTGTCAGCTAGCATTTGCGCTTTCTTTTCTTTGCGCACGGCTAGTTCAACACGAATACGGGCTTCTTCGAAAGTAGAAGGACCTTCTTCAGTAGCATCTGTCATGGCAGCAACAACAAATTTGTTTCCGAATTCGAAAATGGTAGAACCTTCGTTGTTTACACACATGTTGCCCTTTTCAGCAGTGAAAGCTGCACGAACCAACTGGCGTGAAGATTCCAGACCAGTTACTTCGCGGTCGTTTTCTTTCAGAGTAGCCAGTTTCTTGTCGAGCTTCTGCGCAACAACTGCTTTGTTGAATGCATCAACAGTTGGGTTTTCGCTGGCAAATTTACTTGCTTCCGAATATGTTTTCTGGTATGTTTCGCTGCTTGGTTCAACTTTCTTGGTTAGAAGAGCGATACGTACCTGATTTGATTCTTTTCCTTTTTTAGTTGGTTTGATGATGTGGAATCCGTAACGGGTAGCCACAACATACAGTTTATTTACTTCGCCTGAGAAAGCAGCTTCTTCGAATTCAGGAACCATTTGTTTGCGTTTGAACCAGCCAAGGTCGCCGCCTTTTGTTTTTGAACCCGGATCTTCTGAATATTTCATGGCTACTTCAGCAAAGTTTCCGCCTAATTCAATGTTGCGTTTCAGGCTGTCGGCCATTGCTTTCGCTTTTTCAACACTTCCAACAGTTTGTGGGTTGATGAGGATGTGGCTGGCTTGAACAGAGTCGGGTAACATTTTAAACTGATCGATTTTGGCCAGTTTATATTCACCGTTTTCGAAATATGGTCCGTAGAAATCGCCAGGCTGAGCGCTGAATGCCCATAAAGCCAAAGATGCCGGCAATTCGTTACTTTTCGAGAAACTTGGGTCAAAGCGTGTATCCGAATTTACGTTGATGTATTGCTGATTGTCAGCAGTAGCAGCGAATTCGGCTTTGGCGTCGTTTAACCATTTCTGGGTGGCAGCTTTGTCTGCTTCCGAAGCCACAACATCAAAAGTTACGTATTCGATGCGACGGGTTTTGTCTTGTTTATATTCGTCTTTGTGCAGATTGTAGTAAGCTTTTAGGTCTTCGTCCGATACTTTTGCGTCAGCATCAGGAATAGAAGTGTAGCTCAGCATAACATACTGGAAGTTTGCACTTTTATTTTTAGCAGCTAAACTTTTTTTGGCTTCGTCGTTGGTAACATAAAGCCCTTTCGAAACCAGGTTGCTGTATTTTGAATTCAGTTTGTCTTGTTTAATCTGGTTTTCAATGTACAACCAGTATGCTTTTTGCTCAGGAGAAGCACCAGCTTCCAGCGATTTCAGGAACTGAATGATTGCCGATTTATCAACCGCACCGGTTTTTTGGTTTCTGAAAAGTTGCTGAATAATTGGATGTGGGTTGTTGCCCTGAATGAGGTCGAAAAGTTCTTCTGAGCTAACAGCAACACCTAATTTTTCGGTTGCTTTACCAAGGATATTTTCCATCAGGTAACCCTGCCACACTTGTTCACGGATTTGTTCCCATGTATTTTCGTCGATCTGAGTCTGCTGGGTGTTCATTTTGTAAACCTCAGAAAGTTCTTCAACTTTCTTTTGAAAATCAGGATATTGAATCGATTCGCCATCAATCTCAGCGATTTTCATCTGACTGGGTCTCATCAATTTACTTCCCGAATTGAGCATGTCGCCCAAAATAAACGCACCTAAGGCAAGACCGATTACGATCGCTATCATCAATCCTCCGCGATTCCGTATGTTCTGTAAAGTAGCCATTTACTGTTAGTTATTTTATTATAATTATTCGTTAAAATTTCGCGGTACGAAGATAATAATTTTCAATATTAAACCTCCGAATTCAATTTTTATTTTAGTTATCGTCCAAGATCTTAAGGAGAACCAGCTCTATCTTGGTATTGGTGGCTTTCAGAATTTTGAACTGGTATTGATCGATGGTAATAACGGAGTTTATTTTGGGGATACTTTCGTAGTGAAAAAGAATAAATCCGGCAAGGGTTTCAAAATTTTCATCTTCCGGAAATTCGAGTCCAAATTCTTCATTCAGCTCGTCGAGCTCCAGCCG
Source organism: Bacteroidales bacterium (assembly GCA_963677395.2). Classification (GTDB taxonomy): domain Bacteria; phylum Bacteroidota; class Bacteroidia; order Bacteroidales. The sequence goes on from CAXXPX010000002.1 coordinate 33,094, forward strand.
GCCTGAAAGTACAAACTCGTCATCGGCCACCTTTTTCATGATCAGGTCGTCGGTGTCGTGCTCATCTTCAATTTCACCGAAGATCTCTTCCAGAATGTCTTCACTGGTAACCATTCCGGAGGTTCCTCCAAACTCATCAACAACAATAGCAATGCTCAATCGTTGCTGAATGAACTGCCTGAGCAATTTACTGGCCGACATGGTTTCGGGAACAATCAGCACTTTCCGGAGGTTCGATTTGATGGAATCGGGTTTGGTGAAAATTACGGAATGATGAATGTAGCCAACAATATTGTCGAAATTTCCGGAGTAGAACAGAATGCGTGAATAGCCGGTTTCGATGAACTTTTGCTGAAGTTCTTCAACGGTCGAATCAATGTCGAGCATAACAATCTCGGTTCGGGGAACCATCACTTCGCGAAGTTTTACGCTCGAAAAATCGAGCGCATTACGGAACAGTTTCACTTCGTTGTCAACTTCGTGTTCCGATTTGGGTGCTGTATTGCCTTCCTGTTCGCTCACAAAATGATCAAGGTCGATCCGGCTGAACACCACCTTTTCATCTACTTTTTTGATTTGCGCTTTCAGGAAAACTTTCAGCACCACTTTTGAAATCCAGATGGCAACTTTTGTCACCGGGAAAAACAGGAAATAGAAAAAGGCAATGGGTATTGTAAATATCTTCAAAACCCTGTTCGGATTGATCCGGAAGAGCATCTTGGGGAGATATTCGGCGGTGGCCAGAATAATAACGGTGGAGATAAAGGTTTGAGCTACCAGAACCAGCATGTCGGAATGAAGGTAAACACTGAGGTAGGGTTTGAGCAGGTTTGCAAAAGCAATACCGTAGGTTACCAGTGCCAGATTATTGCCAACAAGCATGGTGGCGATAAATTGTCCGGGATGTTGGGTGTAATGCGAAATGAGGCCGGAGAATACAATGTTTTGCTTTTTGTCGAGCTCGAGCCGCAGCTTGTTCGCCGAGATAAAAGCAATTTCCATTCCGGAGAAAAAAGCTGAAAACAGGATACTTATCAGTATGATCAAAAGCAGATTCATCGTTTTTTATTTTTCCACATTCACATACAGGTTACCCTTCAGGTTCTTGATGTGATACGACGAAAAATCGGGATTCGATTCGAAACCAATACCCGTATAAACCTGATCTTTTTGAATGATTTTGACGAACTGGTCCGAGTAAATTTTCTTCTTGGCCACATCCCAAACCAGGTATTCAGTTTTAAGCGTATCGCCTTTGGCATTCACGGCAATCACATTGTTTTTGGCTTCCCAACGGTCGTCGGCCGGAAAGTTTTTGGCATATTGCGCTGTAATACGCGATACCACGTTCATATGCGCGTCGTATTTCTCAATATTGACGCCTTTGGGGAATTCGATATACGGATTCTGCTCGTTGTTGTGCTTAATTAATAAAGGAGTCTGCAGTTTCGACCGGATAACGGAAGAATCAGAGATGAGCATTTCAAATCCTTCGGCAGTAATGGCCGGCAGATCTTCGTCTTTGGCAACGGTATTGATTTTCGAGATTTCATTCTCACACGAAACAATAATGAAGCTCAGCAAAATGAACATCGAGAAAATTGCCCCGGAGCGGACCTGCATATATTTTTTCTTACTGAATGACATATAATCGTGTGCTTTAAAACTTAATCCTGACAATAAAATAATACAATCAGCATTGAGAGATTAAAACTAGAAATAAAACGCGATAAATTAAAACGAGCCATAAGCATTATTTACTTGTGGCTCGTTATTATAATATTTTCCTCGACGGATATTAGTCGAATTTCCGCTTCACGAACCAATAGTCGTAGAAGTTCAGATACAAGCTAAACTTGGTATAATTATTCCTGACCAGCTGATCGGCAAGGGTTCCCTGTTTGCCAAATTCAAGCGCAAAGTTGGCGGTTGATTTCGATTTTGGGAAAGGAAAGCCTGCTCCAAAACTGACTCCAAATTCTTTAATCTGGCGGCCGTTCAACTTCAGGTACGAATTTCCCTGATGAATACCTGCGCGGTATTTTACCCTCTTCATGTAGCTTCTGATAGACATTGCTTCGGGAATATATTCAACACCGGCCGAGATGCGGCTCATGTCAACAAGTTCAACATTGTCGGTAGCGGCATTGTATGGCTTCTGTCCGAAGAATGTTGCTTTGCTCCAGCCTGCGTGATAATAATCGGCGTTGATCTCCAGTTTGTTGATTTTATTGTACGACAAACCAATTCCGAAGGTAGAGGGCAGTTTGATGAAACTTTTTGATTCCGGAACATTTTCAAGGGTGTCAACAAGCGAGCTTGAATTGATTGTGATAATCTTTTCGGAAAATACCCGGTGCAGGGCAGTTACGTTACTTTGATTTTCGAAGGTAACACCGATGGTAAAATATTCATCTTTTTTAAGCTTCATGTCGTATTGCAGCCCGTAGGTGAGGGTGAAATCGCGTAGCCGTGTTCCTTCAGTTTTCGAGATAAAGAACAGGTCGGCGGCATCGAAGCCAATGGTTGTGTTTTGGTTCAGTCGCCCAAAAATATAATTTAGGTTTGCCCCAACTGACAATCCTTTAACCGGACTGATTGATGTGCCAAAGAATGCTTTTGAGGTGGTTCCTTCGCCCTGATAGCTATGGTAAACATTTCCAACGCCGGTTAACTCTTCAGTAACCGAAACGTCGTATCCCATATCAGAGAAAGGCTGGATTCCCATGCCAGCTCCTAACCATTTGGTGACCGGCCAGCTCAACGAGAAATACCTGAAGTTGATGTCATTCACCTTCATCTTGCTGGTACTGTTCTTGTAGTTTGAGAGCGTTCCGTCCAAACCAAAATCGAAAACGAAAGATAAACTATCGTTGGCATTGTACGAGGCTGGGTTTGCCGAATTGATCTGAACACTGTGACGACTTCCGAGCGAAGCGCCTCCCATGGCCGCTGTACGACCATACCCGTAATGGTTCAAATCTCCTAATCCGTATCTCGAGAAGGGTGATGTTGTGTTATTATTCTGAGCAAAACCTGACAGTCCGCAGGTAATCAAAACAATAATAACGAATAAAGCATTATTTTTTCTTAGCATTGTGTTCCAGGATCCTGTTTAAACCAATTAGGGTTAAATTAAAGTGTACAAATATGGAATAATTTAATTTTTTATCAAAAAAAATAGAATCGCCCCCAGTCATAACGATCTGTAAATTTTCATAATTTCTGTTAAATGTCTCGATCGTTCGTTCAATTTCGTATAAGATGCCATTCTGGACACCGGCACGAATTGCCTCTTCGGTATTTCTTCCAATGAGTTGAAATTCATTGGAATAGTTAATTAAAGGAAGCTTTCCGGTGAACTGGTTCAGTGCTTTGAACCGCATTTGCAGGCCGGGTGAAATATTTCCGCCAAGGAACTCATTTTTTTCTGAAACCACATCATAGGTAATGGCTGTTCCGGCATCAATAATCAGCACGTTTTGTCCGGGGAAGAGTTCGTTTGCACCCACTGCTGCGGCAATCCGGTCTTTTCCAAGTGTTTCCGGAGTTTCGTAAAGGTTTGCGATTGGAAGGGAAGTGTGCTGATCGAGCTCAATGAAAAGCTGAAAGTTTTGCGAAAGGAATTGGATCAGATCTTCGTCAACCTTTTTTACGCTCGACAGAATAGCCTGATTAAGCTGAATGTGTTCGTCTTTCAGCATTTGCAAATGATTTACGGTCAGCTGTTCAATCGGAACGCTGAACATTAAATCGTGCTGATTGAACAAAGCCAGCTTTGTACGGGTGTTGCCTATGTCGATTACGAGATTAATCAAGTGCTAATCTTCTAAACGTTGACTGATATCCAATGCACTCACAGAGTGGGTTAAGGCCCCGATAGAGATAAAATCGACACCGGTGGCTGCAACTTCACGCAGGCGTTCCAGAGTCATATTGCCCGAAGCTTCTACTTTTGCCCTTCCGGCAATCAGTTCCACACCTTTCTTCATGGTTTCGGTGTCCATATTGTCGAGCATAATAATGTCGGCTCCGGCATCAAGCGCTTCCTGAACCTGGGCAAGCGTGGTGGTTTCCACTTCAATCTGGATTCCGGGTTTAATGTTGTTGCGAACCGCATTAACCGCTTTGGTAATTCCGCCGGCCACTTCAATGTGGTTATCCTTAATCATGGCCATATCGTAAAGCCCGATGCGGTGATTGCTTGCACCTCCGGTTTTTACGGCATATTTATCTAGCATTCTGAATCCGGGTAATGTTTTGCGGGTATCCAGAATTACAGTTTTATAGTCTTTCACCGCATCGGCATATTTGGCCGACATGGTGGCGATTCCCGACATGCGCTGCAGGAAATTAAGTGCAGTGCGTTCGCCGGTCAGCAAAGCACGGTAAGTGCCTTCGAACTCAACCATCACATCGCCTTTCTTTACCCGCGATCCTTCGGGAGTAAG
>CAXXPX010000003.1:0-7679 GCA_963677395.2 Bacteroidales bacterium
TGGAGAGCTGTATAATTCGATTGTACGTCTTCAAAACAAAGTGAACTATTTGGGTAAAAAAATAAGAGACACTTTTTTTTCTTGATTCAAGGATAAATTAAAATTTTGAGATTTTGGTTTTAGCGTCGTAAAATTTATTTCCGACAAGCATTTTCCTGGTTTTTTGATGACCCGAAAATGCGTCAGAATAAATTTTACCGGCGGAGGTTGTTGCATAGTACATTCGCTTTCTTTCCATGATGGTTTTTTGTTTGATTTTCTTTCGATGCTTTAAAATCCGGTCAGCCCGGCCAAAGTACATATCGGCCGGAGTCACGTTTTTTAATGATTCGTGGTAGCGTTGGTGGTTGTAATACTCCACGAAGTGTTTCAGTGCATGTTCCAGTTCCATTGGGCTGTAATAAACATCGAGTTTAATCACGTTTTTCATCGAGCGGTGATAGCGTTCGATTTTGCCCTGTGTTTGCGGATGTCCCGGACGGCCATGAATGGGTTTGATCTTCTGCTTTTCCAGGTACTTTTTAAAGTCAAGAGCCACGTAGCTGCTTCCATTATCGCTCAATAGTTTAGGCATCTGGTTTTTCGAAAGATTCGATTTGAGCAGTGCTTCTTCGATGGTTTGGGCGGCATCGGCGGCGGTCATGGTGCTGCAAAGTTTCCAGTGGACGATGAACCGGCTGTAATCGTCCAGTACCGTTGACAGGTAATACCAGCCCCATCCGGGGACCTTAAAATAAGTAAAATCGGTCTGCCACATTTGATTTGGCCGAATGGTTTTATCCTTAAACTCATCGGAGGCTTTAATTAATTCAAAGGCAGGTTCCTGTATTAATCCCTGGGCTTTGAGTATCCGGTATGCCGAACTTTCTGAAACATATTTCCGGTAATTGTCGGTGTACAACCACGCTATTTCGCGCGGAGCTTTCTGCGGGTGATCCAATGCCAGTTCGGTAATGAGTTGTTTTTCCGATTCCGGAATCTGATTCCAGAACTGCTTTTTGGTGACCGGCTTTTGAGCCAGTCCATCGTAACCATCAGCCAGATAAGCATTGTACCAGGAGTAGAATGTGGGTTTGTTAATCCTCAATTCCCTAAGAGTTTTATTGACGCTCGTAGTGCTTTGTTCTACAAGTCGGATGATTTCAAATTTTTCGGTCTGGGAGAGTCTCATGTATTTCTTATTTATGGATTCTACTCCAAGCCAGTCACACTTTTTTTTAGCAATTCGTTGTGCAGGTACAAATCGGCCAACGCTTTTTTCAGGTTGTCGTTTTCCCGCCTCAGATGCTCAACTTCAGCCGTATTGGCACTTCGGTCGGTGTCCCCATTTAAACGTTTTTTACCGGCTTCCAGAAAATCTTTGCTCCACTTGTAGTACAAACTATCGTTAATGCCGTATTTGCGGCATATAGAGGCAACGGTATCTTCTCCGCGCATTCCCTCGATAACGATCCTGATTTTTTCTTCGGCACTGAATAGTTTCCGGGTTTGTTGCTTGATGTCTTTGATAACACCTTCGGCATGCTTCTTTTTTACAGTCATTTTGTTACTCTTTTTTGTATTAAACTTCACAAAATGTCTCTTTGTTTTGCAACACTACCAGTTCACTTTTAGCTGAAGATTTACAAATTCGATATCAGGCAATGGTTTAAATCAAAAAGAAGAGATTATCAAGATAATCCAAATGTCAGTTGGAGAACCAATACAGGTAGTTCTCATGCCAGTAAGATTCTGAGTGTGGGCATAAAAAAAGGAGATCATTTTTGATCTCCTTTTTCGCTCCCCTAATGGACGGAAGTTGCAATATTATGTTTAAATTTTTATATTGATTTTCCTTTCTAATAAAGTGGAGGCACAAAGAATTTAGTTCAATTAAACTTCCTTTCACATGAATGGAAGTTAGGTTGTGCTGTGGATTGTTTGGCAAGAACTATATCCTTTTGTATATTAGCCAATACATCCAGAATCAACAACATGGAATCCATCGAATTCATCAATAAATACGAATCATACATAGATGAAATTAGCTTAGTTATAAAACCCGCACTACAGCCAATCTTGGATGAACTTCGTCAACTAGACCCTCACGATTTGGTCAGGCCAGACACCTTTTTTATGAGTGAAAGTCAAGCGAAAGGGATTGTTTGGGAAATGTTTATTAAACGAGTTAAAAGATTCGTTTGATAGTTCTGCTTGGCTTATTAAGGGCATATTGATGGATTCCGTTTAAAACAAAACGGATTATCGCTCTACATCAGGCAAGAAGATATATGGTTGTGTGGACACTTCTTTATTGGCTAACCTATTTTTTGTTTTCTATATCTTCAAATTCAAACAGTTGAGATATAGAAACATCAAGAACTTGACAGATTTTTAACAATGTAGCGACTGTTGGGTTGGTTCTTCCTGATTCTATCCGGGCTAAATTCGACTTCTCGAAATTACATGCAGCCGCCAAATCCTGTTGGGAAATCCTTCTTTCGATCCTTAGCAATTTGATCTTCAGACCTATCTTTTTGAAAATTTCAGAAAAATTATTCGCTATCATATATGACAACGAATGTTTTATTTTATATTTGCTTATAGGTTATCATATATGATCACTTCGAAAAGTGGTACTCATTACAACTGAAATATGTAAAAACATAGTCGAGAATAATCTTTAACTTTCAGCTACTTAAAAAACCAACAAATCAGCTTTATGAAAAAAATATTCCTTGTTACCTTATTGGCGGGACTGCTAATGAAAGGTTATAGTCAGATAAATGTATTGGAAGGGAAGTACACAACCTTTGACAACAAGATTGTCGATGTATATCAGATCGTAGGTAAATATGTAGTTTTAAATATTGGCAAGTCAGTAATTACAGCCGAACAACTCAATGATAAAATTACTTTAGAAAAAATTTTACAAAGAAGTGATGACCTTTATGCTTTTTATAAGGACAATTTAGGATTCGAACCTCCTGGTGGTAATCCTTTATTTGGTAATAAAGCTAATATTTTTTGGGGGACTGCTGGAGGTGGCGGTGGACTTGGTCTTGTTGGAGCTAAAGGAATAGAAATCAGTGGATTTTATAACATCTTTTATAATCTAAAGTATAATCTAAATGTTAATAGAGATGTAATAATAGGCTATGAGTTCGGACGAAATTTCTTTACTTTTTCCAATAAAGTACTTTTCCCTTTTGATCCTAACAAAGATGAAAAGAATGGTGGTTTTGCGGAAGGATTTGCCAATATTCTATACTTATATGCTTTTGATAAAATAATGGTTAATCCTTCTCAAAGGGAACTAAATGAGACCTTATTGAATATAAGATGGCACTTGCAAAGATTTCGTGGGTACATTAATGATGACTCTTGTACTCCACATAATACCATAGCAAAATGGGAGAAGATTGGAACTCTTGATCCGAATAGAGGTCAGGATGGTTGGAATGAATCCGACCCAGCATACACCGGTACGGCAATTTTAACAGGTATTATTGAAACATTTGGGAAAGATAATTTATTTCCTAAGTTTTTTACGATTTTGAAAGATCGTCCATCTGTTAACACTATCGAAGATGCGCTTTCAAATATTGCATATTCAGCATCCTTTGCCTTAAATAAAAACTTACTTCCCTTTTTTAAAAATGTTTTAAAATTCAAATTAAATTCAAATACAGAATCTGAAATAGGTGCTTTACCTCCATGCGAAAGTAAGTTAATCAGGGATGAATCAACATTGTGGTTCTTATCTCCTTTTGAAGAAATAACATTAAATTTAAAGAGTACTAATTATTTGACCGATAATTGTGTATATCAAATTTATATAGATGGTGTTAAATATTCTTCAAATACAGATGGTAAAAATCAACTTAAATATTCGATTTTAGGAAAAGAAAATGAGAAGAAAATAACTTGTCAGTTATTAAAGAACGGTTCATTAATTGACAGCTATGATGTTTTGTTAAAAAAGAGACACAACTTTAACTTGTTTGATTTTAGAAAAGAATTTTACGCTTATTATTTATCTAACGCGAAAACTAAAAGTTTCTTTCAAGCAGACAAACTAATAATGGATGGTCTTGAAAAAGATTCTCTTTGCGAATCCTTCATTTTCTACAATCTTGTTTTTTCAAGAGATAGAGAGTATAAGATTGAAGGGGCAATTCGAAATGTTTCAAATACTTATAAACTTGGAGACCCGCTCGTAAATGGCTTCCCCACATCTGGATTATCTGAATTTGGTTTTTATGGACCAATACGCAATGGAGGAAGTAACCAAAGAATTGGATATGATATAGGGAAAGGGGATACAATAAGTTATTATAAAACATATTCGGGTGTCAATTCAAATCAATATATTCCTTCAGACAATAGGAAATATTTCATGAATAGAATTTTTGTAAAAGGTGTTGGCTATGGCCAAAAAACTGAATTACAAAACTTTTACTTTTATGATGTTACAGATACCGATAATGATGGATTTGTTGATTTTGAAGATAATTGTCCAACTGAGCCAGGGAAATATCAAGGGTGTCCACAGATTCAAACCAGCAACAATCAATTATTTAATGATGGATTTACTTTTTATCCAAACCCAACGAACGATAAACTTAGAATAAGTTCCGCTGGCGAAGGAGTTGTATTGATTCACGATTTAATGGGTCGATTGTTAATTGGAAAAGAAATAGATAACACGTATCAAGAAATTGATGTCTCTAAATTCATTTCTGGCACATATATTTTACAGTTCACATCAAAAGATAGGAATCAAACAGCAAAATTTATTAAAAATTAAAAGAATAAGGATACTGGGATAATCTATATGAAGTAGAGACAAGGAAACTGTCCAAACAGTATAGGAATGATTGTTTCGATTGGATAACTGTGAATTACTTGATTTTGTATCATCCTCGTCCAAATAATTTCAAATTTTGTGAGCTAAACAAATTTAATCAATCGAGTTGTCATTAATGATAACTCGCCAATTCACAATTATAATAGGACCAACAAAATCAAATAGAAGTTCGGTTGGCAAAAGAAAAACAAGAGCTAAACAAAATGTGATGCTTTTGCAGCTAAGAAGATCACGCAAAGGATCAGCTGCATAAGGTGTAATATTCGGTCAAACTGACCACCCTGTGCCGATTTAAATTGACCATGTGTTGCCGATTTAAATTGACCACCAAAAAATGCCCTCTAAAAACTACCTTTTTTCAATGTCGTAATTGATATTCAAAATTGTAAAAATTATTCTTTGTTGATACTCTTTTTCTTTCTCATTGATTCACCATGTAATTCGATGCGGTGAGCCTGATGGATAAGGCGGTCTAATACCGCGTCAGCAATGGTTTTTTCACCAATAATATCATACCATCCCTGAACAGGTATTTGTGAGGTAACAATGATGGAACCTTTATTGTGTCTGTCTTCAATGATTTCCAATAGTGTTATCCGGTTCTGACTATCGAGTGCCTGGAGTCCAAAATCATCGAGTATAATAACATCCTGCCTTTCGATTTTCGCTAGCTCCTTCAAGTATGAGCCATCGGCTTTTGCCATTTTTAACTTGGAAAACAACTTCGATGTATTGAAGTAATTTACCCGGTATCCCTGGATACATGCCTGATAACCCAGTGCCGTTGCCAAATAACTTTTACCCACGCCGGTACTTCCTGTGATTAAAACGTTCTCGTTCTTCTCTACGAACTCACACTCTCCAAGTCGTAAAATGAGGTTGCGTTCCAGGTTTCGTGATTGATCAAAAGTGATGCTTTCGATGTTTGATTTGTAATGGAACTTGGCATTTCTAATTAGTCTCTCTATTTTTCGGTTGTGGCGCTCGTCCCATTCGGCATCAATAATCATGGACACAAACTGATCGATGGTGTAATGGTCTGTTTTTCCGGTTTCTACAGCAGTTTTAAATGCACCATGCATTCCGGAGAGTTTCATTTGTCTCATTTTCGTTAACGTTGATTCATTCATAATGATTTGATTTTAAGTTTATTTGTAATAATTCTTTCCCCGTATGTTGTTGTGCTCGGGCAATTCCGGATCTTCTGTTGTCTCATCTTTAATCATATCCAGATTGTTTTCCAGGATGTTTTGTATGGCTTTAAAACTGTAGGTTCCAAAGTCAAGAGCACGTTTGCAGGCATTAATGAGTCTTTGTTTGCCAACCTTTTTCTCAAACGAAAGTATCCCCATACAACTTTTAAACGCCTGCTCAGGATGGTTTCGGCTTTCAATGATTTTAAAGATGTATTCCCCGGCAACCGGGTCGATACTGTTTGCCCAATTGATAAACCTGGGGGCAGTCCAGTCGGTTACAAATTGGTGGGTGCTCGCTAAATGTTCGGGTGTGGTTGTGTAGCTGTAAAGTGCGTAGTCCCGGGGATGGGTAGCCAGCCGGTTGTATTTGTAGTAAACCTCGACCGTAGTTCTGGTGTACAGGATCTTCACCTTTTTACGGATGTATTGATACGGTACACTGTAAAAATGTTTGTCTGTGCTGAGCTGCACGTGTCCGTTTTGCATGACCGTTGCCTGTGCCTGATATTTGATTTCAAAGCGCTGAATGGGCAGTGGCGACAGTTTGTCTTTCTCAAGGTCATTGTAAAGCTCAAAACGAGTGTATGGGCGTCCGGTGAACTTTCTGTTGTTGTGTGCATCCAACAGGTCTCCAATGCGATCGTTCAGTTCCGCAATGGAGAAAAACGTTTCGTCCTTCAGTACCGCATAAATCCTTCGGTATAGTATTTTGACAGCACCTTCAACTAACGATTTGTCCCGTGGTTTATAAGCTCTGGCTGGTAGAATAGTGGTTTCGTAATGCTCCGCCAGATCTGTCAGTGTTTCGTTGATGGTGGGCTCAAAACGGCTGCTTTTTATCACCGCTGACTTAAGATTGTCCGGAACTATGGCTGCCGGAACGCCTTCGAAAAAGCGCATGGCATTCTCAACCGATACAACAAATTCTTCCTTCTTTTGGCTCGGCGTTGCTTCGGCATAGGTATATTGACTTGCCCCCAAAATGGCAACAAAAAACTCAACTTCGGTAATCTCTCCGGTGTCTTTATCCGCGATTGAAAGCTTTTTCCCGGCATAATCAACATACATCTTGTCGCCAGCCTTGTGGTTCATGTGCATCACCGGATTTACCTTCTTTCCCCACAGTTTGTAATACTCCCGGAACTGAGAGTTTTGATAGCCATCTGGATGCTTTTTGATGTATTCTTCCCACATCCCATAGGAGGTAACACCAACTTTTTTGAGTTCCCGTTCCATGTACGGGAAAAAGTCATAAAGCTTTTGCACCCGGGCGCTGATGGGTTCATCGGTTTGGTGAGAGAACAGCGTTTCAAGTTCAAGATCAGTCTTTTGATTGACCTGGTCAAGGGTTAGCCCTTGTACTTCAAAAAGGGAAATGTATTTTTTTACCGTGTTCCTCGATAAGGATAAGTATTGGCTTATAAACAGCTTACTTTTTCCACCGCAATGAAATTTAATTGCTTTTCTAATCTTACTCATGTCCGTTAATTTATTTGCCATAATCCGTTCCATTTTTGAACGAAAGTATGGGTAACGACATGAAAAAAAGTATCCGTTTTAGGTGGTCAGTTTGCTCCGGCAAAGGGTGGTCAATTTGCGTCGGCAAAGGGTGGTCAATTTGCTCCGAAACTGGT
>CAXXPX010000004.1:0-23299 GCA_963677395.2 Bacteroidales bacterium
TTTTGAAAGTATTGATGCCGAATTATTGAGAGATGTTGAAAGCTTTATTCATATCGAACATTCATTATTTGAAAAACACCCGGATATTTATACTGCTGTTCCTGATAGTAGGCCGCCAAAGCAAAGAGGGAGAAACCGTACAAATAAAATATTCCGATATTTAAGAACAGTTATTCGTTGGGCTGTTGAGGAAAAGCAAACGAACATTGTTTCAATTCCTAAATTTAATATTGATCAGGATGTTTACGGAACGCCTTATTACATTACCATTGAAGAACGAAACCTCCTGTTTCAAAAAGATTTATCAGAACAGACACAATTAGCCATTCAGCGGGACATTTTTGTCTTTCATTGTCTGATAGGTTGCCGTGTTGGCGACTTGCTTAGAATGAAGAAAAACAGTGTTATGGATAATGCGATTGAGTATGTGCCACGAAAAACCAAAGAAGGCCGCCCTGTTACTGTTCGTATACCATTGAACACCACTGCAAAAGAAATTATTAACCGATATGCAAACAATGAAGGCGACAGCCTTTTACCCTTCATTGCCGAACAGAACTACAATTACGCCATCAAAGATATGTTTGCAGCCGCCGGACTGACAAGGATGGTAACGGTTATCAATCCCACTAGCGGAGACGAAGAAAAGCGACCACTAAACGAAATCGCCAGCAGCCACCTTGCCCGGAGAACTTTTGTAGGCAATTTGTATAAAAAGGTAAAAGACCCTAATTTAGTTGGCGCATTATCTGGTCATAAAGAGGGAAGTCGGGCATTTGCCAGATATCGCGAAATTGATGAAGAAATGAAAAGGGATTTGGTCAACTTATTGGATTAATTTTCTCAAGAATAAATCTCAAAAATATAAGAAATGACATGGTTAGATAATATTAGCTCATGTGCAGACATGAATATTGAAATACCTAAAAGTATATTTATCAGTTTTGAATTAAGAGATATTTTATCAGTTAAATTACCCAATAAAAAACAAAAAGAAAATGAATCCTCAATAATTCAAGGACAAATAACTGATAAAAACAGAACAAGGCTTGCTAAAAATGACAACGATTTTAAAAAAGTCTTTGCCCAACAATTTTTGGATATAGATACAATTGAAATAACACCAACTTATCGCAATGAGGTTAAACTTTTATTAATAGAGCAGGTAAATAGCCTCATTAAATCCTATATAGAGAATACAGAACCCAATAAAAGAGAAAGAGACTTGCAATTATTGGAATGCGCAAGAAAATTTATTGCGTTTCTAAATAATATAGAAAGGACTGAAAGAATTTTTATCATTAAAACTAATGTCGATCTAAAGAAAGTCTTTGACATTTGCAGCGAAATATTTGATTGCGAATATGAAATATTTCAAGAATGTATTTTTACAGCTAAATTTCAGAAATTGAATATTCAAAAACAAAATATAGCACAAGACTTAACTTATAGATTATCGGGCGTCATGGACTACGAATGGTATGGAAACGTTTGCAAAGAAAGGAATTGGGAAAAAAGCGTTTGTAGCGGACAGGGACAAAAATTAGAAAACCATCCAATAATCAAAAAATTAAATAAAATTTTACCGAGACCTTCAAAAAAGACAAAGTTTCAATAGGTCTGCAAATGCCCACCACCAAAAAGTTTTGCACATAAAACAAAGCGAATTGATAACCAAGTTATTAGTTCGCTTTTTTATTGCATGAAACATCAATTTACCACCACCATACCACCAAGCATCCCAACGAAATTTACACTATCAAAACCCGATTAACTAGCTAAATCGGCAAAGCACATAATGTAAATTTCAATACAATGAACATTAATGAATTAATAAAATCAGGAGCAGATTTTACCATTTCAATTAAAATAAGTGATTTGGTAGAATGGCATAAAGAAGTAATTGCAGACACCCGCAAAGAAATTGAGGATATTGTATTATCCGAAAAAGCAGAAAGCTATCCGACTGTTAAACAAGTAAGCGAGATTTTAAATGTTGATATAACTACGTTATGGCGATGGAATAAAAAAGGATACCTAAGAACAATTGAATTTGGTGGAGGCCGTCGCTATAAAATGAGTGAAGTTAAAGCCTTAATGGAAGGAGGTCGAAAATGAAAAAAGACCTGCACCATAATTTTACAAACCTTATTGATTCTACCCAAAAATTAAAGAAAATTCCAAACACAAATGGGGTCATACTAAAATCAAGAAATCAAGTGCATAACTGCTTTTTTGATCCAGAATATTATAAATTGATAAATAGATTCCATTGGTATTTGAGCAGTAGAGGATATGCAGTTACATCAAAAAATGGAAGGCGAATCTACATGCATCGTTTGATTTTAGAAGTTGATGATCCGAAAACACTTGTTAATCATAGAAATCACAACAAGCTCGACAACCGACGGGCAAATATACGGATATGCACATCTTCAGAGAAAAATAGAAATAGTCGAAAACTTACACCAAAGTCATCAAAATATAAAGGGGTATATCTGGACAACAAATATTGGCATGTTCAAATTAATGAGGATAGAGAACGAAAAAATTTAGGTCGATTTAGATCAGAAAAAACAGCCGCAAAAGTATACGATCAAAAAGCAAGAGAATTATATAAGGACTTCGCCTTTTTGAATTTTCCGAATTTTGTTGAAGACTTACAATTGATATTCCCTGGCTTTTTATGAAACTTGAAAAGCCACAATATTATCAGCTAATACCAGACAAAATCTATCAGAATTTTCCAGGTATTGAGGATTTAATTAGGCCTGCTATTCCAGGTTATTCAAGTGATTACTTGAAAGAAATAATTTCTTTAATCGCATGTCATACTCGCAAAAACAAAACTGCCGCACAGTTACAAATAAATTATATCAGAAAGATGGTACCACATGGAGATAAATATTTAAAGGCACTTATTGCCCTGAAGTTTGTAGAACGATCGGGGAAAGCAATAGTAGGGGAAAGAAGCTATAACTACAAATTTGTATCTGATTATCAAAGTAAATATATTTCATTACCATTGAATAATGCAAAGTTAATACGACGAATTAAGGAATCAAGAATAGAAATAAAGAAAAATGCATCAAAGTCATTGCGAGGCTTATCTGAACAAATAAAATGTTTGAAACTCTTAACTATTGATCCTGCATATATTAATTTTATAAATTCAAATTGTACAACAGAATCAAATCAATATAACTGCGCCATTGCTTCAATAACCAGAATTATTAATGGCGATATTACCTATTCAGTTGATAACACTTCACAACGATTTCATTCAAACGTAACAAACATGGCGAAAGGAATGCGTCAATTTTTGAGAATTAAAGATCAGCCTCTTATAACCATTGACATTAAAAACTCACAACCGTACTTATCAACAATACTATTGACCAATCCCAGCAAAATTACATTTTTAATAAATAACTCAGCCTTTGCAATATTGACAGAATCTCTGTATACATCAAATAAACAAGATGTTAAAAATTATATTTCATTGGTTGTTTCTGGAAATATTTATGAATACTTGATGAGTGAATTTTTAAAAGAAGGTTTGGAGTTAACAAGAAATGAAACAAAAATACAGGTATTAAGGATATTATTTGCTCGAAACCGGATGCCAAAAGATATAACCAACAAAAGAGCACGTCAGATTTTTAAAGAGAGATTTCCAACTGTTCATCGCATATTTTCTAAAATTAGAGGATCAGCAAAAGGTGATAAATTCACAAGCTACAAAAGATTTGCTATTCTACTACAACGGATTGAAAGTTACTTATTGCTGAATGTTATCTTGAAACGAATACACAAGGAGCTTTCCAACTCATTCATTTTAACTATACACGACAGCATATTAACCACAGCTGATAACATTGAAGCCATTTGTAAAATAATGCGCGAAGAATTGACTCTTTTTGTTGGTTTTGAACCTAAATTAACAATAGAAAGAAATATATGATTGAAAAAGGAAAGATTAAATATTCTAACTAATATGTTGGCAAAAGCTCTATATAAATAACATTTTCAATACAATAGGAAACTAGACTGACTGTATGTATCAAAAATATTAATCATTTAAAAAATCATTGTAAACAACAATAAAAAAACAACGCCATGGCATTCAAAAAAGGAAAATCAGGAAATCCATTAGGTCGACCATCTGGAAGCCTCGATAAGGCAAAAAAAGATGTAAAGGAAGCTTATCAAACATTAATCGAGAACAATATATCGAATGTTGAAAATTGGTTAAATAAAGTCGCAAAGGAAAATCCGGCCAAGGCTCTAGATTTATTTCTGCGACTATCTGAGTATGTAATCCCAAAGATAAAAGCGACAGAGTTAACTAATGGATCAACTGAAAACATATTTTTACAAATCATGAACGAAAGCCGGATAGTACCACCTCTTGAAGGTGAGGAACTTGATGAATGTTATAAAGGAAACAGGAACAAATAATAAAACCCTCCTATAAAACATTTGGAATAATTCGTACTTAATCTGACAATTTTCAATTTGCTGGTTTTAGTATTTGCTTACAATTTGAGTGAATATTTTTTTTGGTGCAATCCCCACTCAATAAGCAATAGAGGGGTTGAGAACGAAAAATACCTGTCCGATTAACACAAAACCGTTCAACTGAAAGTGTATGGGCAAATACAGATTTTTACAAGACGTAGCACATAAAAAAATTGCCATTAGGATCTAACTAAAAAGTTTTGTTTGATTTCGAAAAGCCAGGGCATGTTTTGTTTGTGATGTAATCCAATAATGTCGGATCGTTTCGTTTCTCTTTAAAATATTCGCAATAAATTCCTCTTAAATGTTTACATGTCAAGCAAAATGAAGATTCGAGAGTCCCTTTAAACTCAAATCTTTCTTGTGAACGAGGTATCGATGATTTGTACTTGTCCATGATTCTAATTATGATGTTCTTCCCTGGTTTTGAAAATATAATATACCCGCTTCTGATGATTTTTTGATACTAACTCACCGACTAAAGAGATAAATCTTCGCATCTCAACAGAAATTTCATTTTTATGAATTAATCCATTTACAAATATAGTAATTCCATGTTTGTCAAAAGATTTTAAATCAGGCAGAAATTTAAAGAAGAGTATCATTTCAACTTAACTAACTATATCTTAGAAACACTTTCTAAAAGCATTTTTACGAAATTTTATCATAGTGCAAAAATTGAAAAAATCCAACAATATATTTTTATGTTTGATGATTGGTATCTTTCTTCTTATATACCTATATTTGGATAAATTTGTTTTCCCACACACCTGAGTATTTCTCATGATTGAAATTGGTCAAATTGTAAAAAATCTGATACCTACAGAAGCCGTAACCATTAATCAGATTCAGATGCTTGGTTCAATGGTCTCTGTAAAATTTACAGGAGTCAACTCAAATAGAGTCAACACAAAAGTGCTCTCGACTCATGAATTTGAGCATTTGGAAGTACTTACACAAGAAGGCTCATTTAATTTCAAAGGCGATCCTGTTAGATTTGCTCTGTTTGCTGAAGCAGAACGCATTAATTCCGCCTATCAGTTTGACCCTCTTTTTGCGGTAAATTGCAGCATTGTCGATCCATTGCCCCATCAGGTAGAGGCTGTTTATAAGTTTCTTTTACCTCAGCCAAAAATCAGGTTTCTGTTAGCTGATGATACCGGTGCCGGTAAAACCATTATGGCTGGCTTGCTTATCAAAGAATTAATGATGCGCGGATTAGCTGAACGCATTTTGATTGTTACTCCCGGAGGATTAACCAAACAATGGCAGGAAGATGAACTGGGAATAAAGTTTAACATTCCTTTTACCCTGGTAAATCGCAGTTTGTTCTCATCCGACCCAAATGTGTTTCATACTTCGCCACGAATAGTAACATCTATTGATTTTATTTCGAGAGAGGACGTATTGAATGTTGCCAGCAATTCAAATTGGGATTTAATTGTTATTGATGAATGTCATAAACTATCGGCTTACGATTATGGCACAAAACAGTATTTATCACAGCGGTACAAAGCAGCCCAGATTTTATCGCAACAATGTGAACACATTTTATTGCTAACGGCTACTCCCCATCGAGGAAGAACCGATACATTTAAAAAGTTACTCCAGATACTTGATGAAGACATTTTTGCAACTGATGAAATTGCATCGGTCCGGGTAAAAGAATTGGGGCATAACGGGATCAATAAGTTTTTCATCCGCCGGTTAAAGGAAGACATGAAAGATTGGAAAGGCAATCCATTGTTCAAGGAACGATTCACAAAAACAGTTGCTTACGAATTAACCCCAGAGGAAAAAGACTTATACGATGCTGTAACCCGATACCTCTCAAAGAAAAAAGAAGAAGCGTCTGAAACTAAAAACATCCATGTTTCATTGGCATTAACGGTAATGCAACGTAGACTGGTTAGTTCCATTTTTGCAATCAAAAACACCTTATGCCGTCGTTGGCAAGCCTTACAGGGGATTGTAGATGAATTACATCAAAATCCAAATCTTTGGAATCAGCGCCATAAAATCGAAGCTGCGTTTAATCAGGTTCAGGATATCGACGACTTTGAAGAATTGGAGGATTCTGAAAGGGATGCATTGGAGAATATTATGTCCGATCCAAAAAAATTCCGGTTGTTTACTACTGCAAAAAGCCTTCAGGAATTACAACAGGAAGCCAGTGAAGTAAAACGGCTGTTTGAAATGGCTCAGTCACTTTATAATCGAAATCAGGCCGAAAAAAAGTTCATACAATTACAGGAACTACTCACTTCAGAAAATGTAATCGATGGTCAAAAGCTGGTCATTTTCACCGAGCACAAAGACACCTTATTATATTTGGAAGAACGATTGAGCAATGACGGGTATCACGTTGCAACCATTCATGGAGGGAAACTGGTTGACGAACGTAGAGAAGCCCAGTGGGCTTTTGCCAGGCCCGAAACGCAAATACTGATTGCAACAGATGCTGCTGGTGAAGGTATCAACCTTCAGTTCTGCCGTCTTTTGATAAATTGGGACATTCCATGGAACCCAAACCGATTGGAACAGCGAATGGGGCGCATCCATCGTTATGGGCAGAAACAAGATGTTCTTGTTTTTAACATGGTTGCAAGTAACACCAAGGAAGGAAAGGTTTTGGAACGTTTGCTTACGAAATTGGACATCATACGCGAAGGAATTGGTGATGACCGGGTTTATGATGTAATTCAGGACGTTCTGGAAAATATTCCCTTGGATGCAATAATCAATTCAGTTTTCAATGGAAAAGAAACATCACTGGATGAATTTTTAGCCCAGGATAATGAAACATTAAAAATACGTTTCACCCAAAAAATCAAAGAGCAAAAGGAAAATCTGGCTCATAGTAGAATCGATTATAAAGATGCGAGAATCCTCAAAGAAAACTCAGACGAAAAACGATTGCAACCCATTTACATCCGTTTGTTCTTCGAAAAAGCTTTTAAACAATTAGGTGGAGAATATACCGAACTAAGGGAATCCATTTATCGCATCGACAAATTGCCCGACATAATGGTCCAAACGCTTCGGAACGACTTTAACATTTATGCTGATGCGATTCGTCAAATTCAGTTTTGTTTCGACAAACAAATATTTCTCGATTATCAAAGTGTGGGCGATTTAGGGAAAGTACACTACATCAATCCGGGAAATCCGGTATTCGATAGTCTGGTAAAAGTAGTCAGGAGTCAGTTTAGGGAAGATATGCTAAAAGGAACTGTTCTTATTTCGCCGGATGACCACGAAGATTTCTTCGCTTTTTTTGTAAAATCTCAAATCGTTGATAACCGGGTAAGTAAAAAGGATGACAGCATTGCTGATGAGCGCCTTTTAATGGTTTGTCAGAATAAAGATGGAAATTTTAAACTTACTTCTCCGGCAAAGTTTATTGATCTTCATGCTCCTGCTGTTTTCACCAAGCCAATTGTGCCTCCTGAAATTGTAAGTCAGGATGAAGTGGTGCAGTGGAGTTTTGAAAACATTACCATGCAACAATTTGAAGACACCAAAATTCATGTCAGGAATGATACTGAAGCCAGAGTAAATTATTTGGAATCAGCATTTACGCAGGTAATATTGGATTTGCAGGGATCAATTCAGGAATTACAAACGAAGGTATTACTGGGTGACTCCCGTGTTCAGGAAAAGATCATCAAAAAACAGGATCGTATTTCTGAGCTTATTCTGAAAAAACAAACCCGGCTCCAGAATATGGAATTGATGTCTCAGTTGAATCCAAAGGCCCCGGAAGTATTGGGTTGTGCGTATGTGATACCGCTTACTCAAGTGGAATATCAAGGGCATTATGGCATGAGCCGCGATGATGAAGCCGAAGCAATTGCAATGACAACGGCAACAGAATACGAAAAATCGGTTGGATGGACTCCTGTTGATGTTTCGGCCAATAATGAAGGCTATGACATTCGAAGTATAAGCCCGGAAGAATTGAAACGATACATTGAAGTTAAAGGTCGAAGTGGTAACGATGGCAGTGTGATGCTCAGCGAAAATGAAATGAATCGTTTGGCTCAATTGGGTGATGCTGCATGGTTGTATATTGTGGTGAGTTGTAAAAGCACTCCTGAACTCTATCGTATTCAAAATCCGGCCAAAGCCTTAAAGTTTGAACTGAAATCAAAAGGCATTCAGTATTTCTTACCGATGAACGAATGGAAATCTAAGACAGTCAACTAGAGATTGATCGTATTGGTTTAATATCTGAAGATTCCATTTAAGAAGTGATTGCCAGTGATCTTACTTCAGGGTTTAATGTTAATGCTGGTGGTAATGATGAAGATAATCTTCAATATTCAACTGGTGATACCTGACAAGATTCTTTTGCACCTCGAAGATGATATACTTTAAGTCCTGTTAGAAATAGTGATTGAAAACATGGAGATAATCATTGAAATAATGTTTATCTTGCACATGCAATAAACCCCGAAAAAAAGGGTATATTGCATGTGCTATTTCAAGTGATATGAATACTGCAATTAAACATACGAGTGATTTTATTAGAACTGTTAGGAGTAATGGTAGATATGCTTTTACAATTGATGAACTAGTTAATGTTATTCCTAAACCGATCAGGAATATCAGAAAGGATCTCGACAGACTAAAAGAAAAGGGTGAAATCGTCAACATCAGAAGAGGATTCTATACTATTCTCCCTCCGGAATATCAAAATATGGGAGTAATTCCTGTTGATTTTTACATCGACGAACTAATGAAGTATATTTCGAAAATATACTACGTTGGTTTATATAGTGCCGCAATGTATCATGGTGCAGCTCATCAGCAACCTCAGGAGTTTTATGTGATTGCTCAATCGCCAAAACCAAGAAAAATTAAAAGTGATGATTTCCTGATCAACTTTTCAGAGAAAAAGAATTTCCCCCTGTATGGTATCGAAGAAAAGAAAACGGAAACCGGCTATTTTAAGATTTCAAACAAAGAATTGACCTTTCTGGATTTAATCTATTTTGAACAATCCATTGGAGGATACAGCCGAATTGTAACAATTCTGGAAGAGTTGACCGAATCATTGAATCTCATTAAAATGAGGGATGTTGTTAAAAACGATTTTCCAATAAGTACTTTTCAAAGAGCTGGATTTATTGCTGAAAATATTTTAAATAACAATAAGCTGGCTGCTATTTTTGAAACTAAGTTAGCGAAGCTAAAACCAAAAACAGTTTTATTAAAATCATCAGGCCAGCAAGTTGGCGACAAAGATGATAAATGGAAAGTTTTAATTAATATTCAAATCAATAGTGATATATGATCCCAAGAGCACACATTATTGAATGGCAAAAGAATGCTCCATGGAAAAACAATTCGCAAATTGAGCAAGACATGGTTATTGAAAGGGCATTGATAGAGCTATTCTCAAATGACATGATCAGAGAAAATCTGGCATTCAGGGGAGGAACAGCTTTGCACAAGATTTTTTTGAAACCTCAGGCACGATATTCTGAGGATATTGATCTGGTGCAAATTAAAGCCGGACCTATTAACCCGGTAATGCAGGAAATACGCAAAGCAATGTCATTCATGGGAATGAAGCGTAATACAAAACAAAATCTCAGGATGAACACAATTGTTTATCGCTTTGATACAGAGATACCGCCTGTTATCAATTCCCGTTTAAAAATTGAAATCAATAGTCGTGAACATTTCTCCGTATTTGGATGGAAAAATGTTAACCATGAGCATAAAAGCTCTTGGTTCTCCGGAAGTACAGAAATTGTCTCTTATGAACTTGAAGAATTACTTGGAACCAAGTTGAGGGCACTTTACCAACGAAGCAAAGGCAGGGATTTATTTGATCTTTATTACTCCCTGATCAATCAAAATCCAGATTGTGACAAAATCATTTTCTGTTTTAAAAAGTACATGGAATTATATAACGGTGGAGCACTGAAAGGCAGAGAATTGTTAATGAATCTGGATGCAAAAATGCAGGACACTGATTTTCTTGGCGATATTAAAGCATTACTTCGTCCTGGAATAGACTATGACGTGAACCATGCCTACGAACTTGTAAAATCTGAAATAATCGACAGAATATGATGAATCAAAAAGATACAATCCGGAAATTCGTAACCTACATCAACAACAAAGAGCATTTGGGAGGTTTTTGGCTTCCTAATATTCAACGTCCGTTTGTATGGAAAGAAGAACAAATGGAACGGGTTTACGATTCCATTTTAAGAGAATATCCGATAGGTTCCATGTTGGTTTGGAAAACGCAAAGCGAAATCAAGCATCGTAAATTCATTGATAATTGGAAAGATTCGTTGCGATTAACTGATTTCTATGTGTCAGAAAATGGCCACGCCAAAATGTTGGTGCTCGACGGACAACAGCGTATTCAAAGTCTATTTATTGGCCTTTGTGGAAGTTACAACGGGAGAGAACTCTATCTCAATATTTTAAGTGGCGATTTGAAAGACCCGGAAGATACCAGATTCGATTTTAAATTCCTCGATAGTAAAGCTGCTTTCCCATGGATGAAATTTAAAAATTTGGTGTTCACTGATAAGAAAAATAAAGAGGTTAAGAAAGAGATTTATTTAAAGCTAGGTCAAGAATTGACAGAGGAAGAGGATGACCGGATCGAGGAAAATATTGAACAAATCAGAAACGTATTCTGTACACAGGAAAATATTCTTTATCAGGTTATCGACAGTATTGATAAGCCGGATTCTTATACTGAAAATGATGTCGTCGAAATATTTATTCGGGCTAATTCCGGAGGAACGCCATTGAACAAATCAGATCTGATGTTCTCTTTATTGGTTTCCAGTTGGGACGATGTAGAAGACAATATGACCGACCTAATTCTTTCTTTAAATACCACAGGTTATAAATTTAATCGCGATTTTATCCTTAAAACGTTTCTGGTTTTGCTCGATAAAGGTGCCAGATACAATGTACAAAAATTCAGGGAAGAAGGTACGCGCGATAAAATCAAAGACGAATGGGATAAAATTGTGAATGCCATTAAAGGTGTGAAAGATTTTGTTTATGGAAATACCTTTATGAGCACCGACAAAACCATCCCATCGTATCTAAGTCTTATTCCGTTGATTTATTTCAGGTATAAATACAAAAGCAAATGGAATCTGCACCTGCCCGATTATCAGAATTATTTACTGCGAACTTCACTCACTGGAGTTTTTGGAGGTACACCTGATAATTTAGTCGATAAGTTGATTCGACAAATCAATGAAGATCAGGATTTTGTTCTGAGTGAAATATTTGGAGTAATACGCGAAGACAACCGAGGATTGGAGCTTTCAAAAGATGCCATTCTCGGACTAAATTATTGGAAGAAAGAAATTCATCTGTTCTTTAACCTTTGGTATGGATTTAATTATCAACCTTCGCTTCTCAATAACCAGCCTCAGCTCGACCATATTTTTCCGCAATCAGCTTTAAAGCAAATAAAACTACCAAATCCTGAAACCGGAAAAATGAATATCATGAAATACGGTTGGGCCTTGAGGGATCAGCTAGCCAACATGATGTTGCTCACGGCTGAAGAAAATGGAGCCGGGGGCAAAACTGATATTGTACCTGAAGTTTTCTTCGCTGATAAAACGATAGAATACCTTGATTTACATTTGATTCCGAGGGACAAAGAATTGTGGAAGATCGAAAATTTTGAACAGTTTATTGATGCCCGAAAGGAATTGATTTTAAAGAAATTTGAGTATTTATTGCAAATGACCCGCACAAAA
Organism: Bacteroidales bacterium; assembly: GCA_963677395.2. Classification (GTDB taxonomy): domain Bacteria; phylum Bacteroidota; class Bacteroidia; order Bacteroidales. Next base: position 12,282 of record CAXXPX010000004.1, read on the forward strand.
GGTAATTACTTAAAATAAACACAAAATGGATTACATTAAAATATCCGGTTATAAATCCATTAAGGAGTCCAAAATTGACCTTAAGCCAATCAATATTCTTATCGGAGCTAATGGTTCGGGGAAGAGTAATTTTATATCCTTTTTTGAATTTCTTAACAACCTGTGCAATAGAAAATTGAAAGAATATATTTCATTGGGTGTTGGTGAAGATAAAATACTATTTAAAGGATCTAAGGAAACTTCTGAGATAAGTTTTGAAGCAGGATTTGGGAATGGGGTTAATGGATATTCTGCGACAATTCAATTAGGTGGTGAAGGTTTTATATTTATAAGTGAGCACCTCATTTATCGGGGAAACCTTGGGTGGGATATCGCAAAGTTTAGCAATGAAGCTAATCTGAAAACTACAAGTGACTATAGGGCAAAATACGTTATAAGATACCTTAATGGATTTAGAAAATATCATTTTCACGATACAAGTAAAAACTCTCCATTCACTAAAATAAGTAATACAGATAATGATTCTTTCTATTTATATGAAGATGGTCGGAACCTGGCCGCTTTCCTTTACGATGTAAATAAAGAACACAAAATTGTTTATAATAGAATTATTAATACGATCCAAAGTATCGCTCCTTATTTTTCTGATTTCTATTTTCAGCCAAATGCAGAGGGTAATATTCGACTACAATGGCAGGATAAATATAGTTCTACTGTTTATGGTGCGAACAATTTTTCAGATGGAACAATGCGTTTCATAGCACTGGCCACATTATTTCTTCAACCTGTATTGCCTGATACAATTATTATTGACGAACCAGAGCTTGGGCTTCACCCATTTGCAATTACCAAGTTGGCAGGTATGATAAAAAGTGTTGCCAGTCGGGGAACACAGGTAATTGTTGCAACTCAATCAGCTGATTTGGTAAACCATTTTGAAGCCAATGATATAGTTACAGTAGACCAGATAGATGGAGAAAGTCAATTTTATAGACTTAAAGAAGATGATTTAAAGGAATGGCTCGATGATTATAGTATCGGTGACCTTTGGCAACGAAATATCATTCAGGGAGGACAGCCCAAATGAAAAGAATTATTATCATTTGCGAAGGTCCAACAGAAAGAGAATTTTGTAATGATGTGCTAAAACCATATTTCAATTCCAAAAATATTCAAATACAATCACCCCTTATTAAAAAATCAGGTGGTGGTATTGTTTCATGGCCTGTTTTAAAGAAACAAATTGAAAGCCATTTAAAATCTGATGCTGTTGCATTTGTAACAACTCTAATAGATTATTACGGTATTCTTAAAAAACACGAGTATCCATCATGGTCACAAGCTCATCTTAATCCGAACAAAGTTAAAAGGATGGATATTTTAGAACAAGGCATGTTCGATGAAATTGAAGAGGAAATATGTTGCCGTTTTATTCCTTATATCCAACTGCATGAATTTGAAGGCCTTCTTTTTACAGATTTAAAAGTTTTTGAAAAAAATTTCCTTCCACAGGAATTTACTGACAAACCAAAATTTATGGAAATATTCAACAGGCATTCGAATCCTGAAGATATTAATAATAGCCCAGTAACGGCGCCATCAAAGCGATTGCAGAAACACATTGTTGGATACGATAAAATTGTTTATGGCGCTACCTTGGCACAGGAAACTGGGTTACAGCAAATACGAAACAAATGTCCTCGTTTTAATAATTGGATATCAAAAATTGAAAGACTCTAAAATGACTATAACTTGTAAAAAACTCATCGAGGTGGCCATGCCGATTAAAGAAATTTCGGCTGAAAGTGTACGCGATAAATCTATCCGGCATGGACATATTTCAACGCTGCATTTGTGGTGGGCACGCCGTCCATTGCCGGTTTGCCGTGCGGTGGTATTTGCCAGTCTGGTGCCCGATCCGCTCGATGAAAACTGTCCGCAACAATTCCGCGATGCGGTTGAAATTATTTTAGGCAAAGCACAAAATCCCGGTGACCCCTATCGTCCGTATGATGACATTCCATATACTGCCGCTATCGATAAAATGGACGATACACATCGGAACCGCTTGCTGATGTTTATTGGGAAATTCTCAGACAAATTTGCCCGGATGGGTGAGAATACTCCTCCAAAAGATATGCTATCAGATTCCAGCCTTATTAAATGGGAAAGTAAGAATAACGAAGTAATTATCAACAAAGCCCGAAAACTCATTTGGGTAGCTCATAACGTCATTGCGAGTGAAGCGAAACAATCTGCAGAAGTACTACTGACTGACTTTGACTTGCATTATCAAGCCATCAAATCCGCTGAACAAAACCTTTATAGCTTGCCCGACCGCCATATCTCTACCCCCAAAAGTCTGTCTTTGGAAGCCGAGCTCAATCAAGTTATCGAAGCATTTTTGGACAAAATGCCCAAGGTCTTTGATCCATTTGCAGGTGGTGGAACTATTCCTTTAGAAGCTGCCCGCTTGGGTTGCCGCACTTTTGGTAACGACATTAATCCTGTAGCGCATATTATCCAAAAAGGTAGTCTGGAGTTTCCCCAGAAATATGGCAAGCCAATTACTTTTAGTAAAGAAGAATTTTTAAAGCTATACGGTGAAAATGAATTAAACAATGTACCCAATGAATGGAAAGTACTTACTGGTAATAGTGATTGGACTGCAATAAAAATTCCGAATCGTTTATCATTTGATGTCGAATATTTTGCAAAAAAGCTTTTGGCTAAAACTGAAAAAGAAATTGGACATTTATATCCTGCAGATGAAAAGGGGAATAAGCCAATTGCATATTATTGGGCAAGAGTGGGTAACTGTAGCAATCCTAGTTGCCGAGCTAAAGTACCCCTTCTGAAACAGTTTTATCTGGCAAATAAAAAAAACAAACAAATATTTCTCAATCCCATCATTAATGGAATACAGATTGATTTTGAGATCAAGCAAGGTAAATGTGATTTAGAGGGTTGGAATCAACGAACAAACATTACATGTCCTTGCTGTGGTAATATAACGGATTCAAACAAATTAAAAGAACAATTTAAAACAGGTCAAACAAGCGAAAGATTACTTGCAGTAATTGAGGAAGGTAAATCATCAAAAAGTTATAGACTCCCTAATCCAATTGAAATTGAAATAATAAAAAATGTTCCTTCTGATGTTGAAGTTCCTACTGATAAAATGCAAGTAGGCAATAATAGGAATTTCAATACACCGGGATGGGGTATTGATTCGTTTGGTCAAATGTTCTCATCTCGTCAGCTTTGCGCCATCCAAACGATGGTATATCAGCTAAATGAACTAAAAGTTACCCTTAACCCTTTGGGTAGCGAATACTCAAAAGCTGTATTAACGTATTTAAGCATATGGATTGATAGATTAACTGCTGTTCAAACTTCATTTGGAAGATGGGATAATGGTTTTGAAAAAATACAAACACCGTTTTCAAAACAAGCAATTCCAATGATGTTTGATTATCCAGAAGGTAATATATTTTCAAATAGAACTGGAAGTGCTCTAAACCACTTAGAATGGATAATAAAGTACAATGATTCTGAAAACAGTTATCCTTTTTATGTTGATTTGAAAAATGCCAGCAGTGGCGATAAATCACAGTTCCCAGATAAATATCTTACAGCAGTAATAACGGATCCTCCTTATTATGATGCCATTGCTTATGCAGACTTGTCAGATTTCTTCTATGTTTGGCTTAAACGAACATTAATTGATGTTTATCCGCTTAATTTCGCCACACCTCAAACGCCAAAAGGCGAAGAATGTACAGCTTTAAAACATCATCACAACGACAATCAGGCTGAGGCCAAAACTCATTTTGAGCATAAACTCACACAAATATTCGATGCTATCGAACACCAAACCTCCGATATTGTCAGTATCATGTTCGCCCATCAAAGCACTGAAGCATGGACTACCCTTTGCAACTCCGTTCTAAATTCAAGAATGAATATTACTGGTAGCTGGCCAATGGATACTGAAATGGCTAATCGAAGCCTTGGATTGTCCAGTGCAGTTTTGGCATCATCAGTAACAGTATCATGTCGTCCTGCACAACGTAATGGATTTGGTAACTATCGCCAGGTAAAAAAAGCTATTGAAATTACTGTTGAGAAAGAGGTCTCTGAATTATATGCACTTGGATATCGAGGTGCCGATTTGCTTACAGCTTGTTTCGGGCAAGCTGTAAGTGAGTTTGGAAAATATGAGAAAGTAGAGAAAGCTGATGGCAGCGAAGTAACCGTAGCAGATCTATTGGAAATGGCAAGGGAAAGTGCCTTCAATGCGCTGCTCAAAGGTTTTGATGGTGATGATTTCACCAAGTTTTACATTGGTTGGTTACAACTTTACAGCTTTGTGGAAAGCGATTTCGACGATGCTGCCAAATTTAGCCGGGTGGGACTTAGCATCAATGTGCAGGAATTATTTACCGAACAAATCCTGATAAAAAACGGCAACAAGCAAACTTTGGGGACTTTCGAACAACGCCACGCGGCCAAACCACATTTGGGCGAAAAAGCTGATAGTTTCTTAATCGATCAGGTTCACCGGGCAATGGCCTTGTACAAAGGCACCAACCGAAGCGAATTGTTACAATACATAGGTCAAAAAGCCTCCAACGCCGACAGCAGTTTTTGGCGTGTAATTACCTCGCTCTGCGAAATCTTGCCTTCCGGCTGCGACGACCACAAGCAAGCTACCGGCCTGCTTACCAACAAAGAGAGTTTAATCCGTGAAAGTAAAAATGTAGTAGTATCTTTACCTGAACAAACGAAATTATTTTAATATTTCAATTCATTAGGTCATGGAAATAGAGCCTTTATATGATTTCTCAGATGGCTTGCCTTACAATCCGGGCGACGTTGATATTCGTCAACAGGCTATGCCTGTGGATATGCTTATTTCAATGATTGAGTTTGGCAACATTGATTTATGGAATAAGGAAGGTTTTCAGCGTTCAAGTGGTTTATGGAGCCGTGAGAAACAAAGTCGTCTGATTGAATCACTGATCATGCGGATTCCTATTCCCATTTTTTATTTAGATGGTAGTATAAAACCATGGAAAATAATTGATGGATTACAAAGAATAACAACACTCTACCAGTTTATTCATAAGAATGGTTTCGAATTAACCAATCTTGAATATTTAAAAACACTGGAAAACAAAACATTTGAAGAATTACCTTTCAATTACCAACGGGTGATTAGAAATGCCATAATTCAAGCCTACATCATAAATCCGGGAACTCCTGAAAAAGTAAAATTTAATATTTTTCAAAGAATAAATACTGGAGGTGAAGGCTTAAAACCCCAGGAAATACGCAACGCTTATTTTAGAGGCCGCCCACTTGAGTTTATTAATAGCTTATCTAAATCTCCGGAGTTTATTAAGGCTACAAATAATAAAGTATCTGTCAACCGAATGAGAGATGATGAATATGTATTGCGTTTTTTTGCTTTTTATAAATTCTTTGATTTTTATAGATCTCAAATGGACAAATTTCTCGATTTCTCTATGGAACAAATCTATTCAATGGATAAGTCAGAGTTGAATTATATTAAGGATAAATTTATCATGTCGATGAGAGCTTGCAATAATTTATTTGGGCCAAATGCATTTACGACCCAAATTCCAGATGCTTACACAAGAAAATTTAGTCCAAACAAAGCGCTTTTTGAGTGTTGGTCAGTGAATCTGGCAAAATTAGAAAATCGCGAAATTGACAAACTAATTGCTCACAAAGATCATCTTCTACGCATTTACTATGAGATACTTAAGCTAGATGGCTTTCACAGATCCGTTTCCTACCATACTTCAAGTAAATATGCCGTTATGTCTAGGTTCAACCTTGTTAATGAATTAATAAATACGATATTAAATGCTTACTAATATTGAATTATTTCAGTTTAAGAGATTTAAAGACGAATCTTTAAATCTTGCCCCATTAACCCTTTTAACCGGAATTAATGGAACAGGCAAATCAAGTATTATTCAAGCGTTATTGGTTCTTCGCCAAAGCTTCGATAGAGGCGACCTTCAGAATCACAAAAGAATTGTTATTGAAGACAAAGAACTGGTAAATTTAATAAGTCCTGATGATATGCTTTGTTCTAAAGCTGAATCGACTTATGTATCCATCTCATTAAGTGAAGACACCGGTGCAAAGGCAACTTGGTTAATGAAAGCTGAGGGGTCATCGAATACGCTTCCTGTGGAATTTATTCGTGCTAACGAAGATATTTATTCGTCGGCCTTATTCTCCAACTTATTTCAATTCTTGAATGCTGAGAGAGTTGGACCAAGAGTTAGCTATAACAGATTATCGGTAAGCCGCCCCCATAGTCCGATTGGATACAGGGGCGAATTTGCTGCTAGCAGAATTTTAGAAGCTTTGAATAAAAATGAAAAAGTTGAGCTGGAACATATTTCAATTAAAGGGATTGAACCCAATGTTTACGATCAGCTATCTGCCTGGATCAGTGAAATTATTTATCCCGGAACAAAAGTCTCCGTTGACGATAGCGATGCTACCAAAATTACGATGCAATACACGTTTAAGGAAGAGCAAACCAAGACCTTTAATCCGATGAACATCGGATTTGGATTCTCATACGCACTTCCGGTAATCCTGGCTGTTTTAACTGCCAAAGCAGGTTCCATCTTAATTGTGGAGAATCCCGAAGCTCATTTACATCCTAAAGGACAAGCACAAATGGGCAAGCTTTTGGCTCTTGCTGCTCAAAGCGGAGTTCAGGTACTTATAGAGTCGCACAGCGACCACCTTCTTAACGGAATACGTTTAATCGTAAAGGGAGATTCAACTTTTGGTAAATTAGATTCGGACAAAGTATTAATTCACTTTTTTAGTCCTGAATTTTCACCTGAATCGATAGCCTTCAGAACATTACAGATAGACTCAAATGGAAAACTAAATGGTTGGCCTAACGGTTTTTTTGATGAGTGGGAGTCTAACCTCAGAAAATTATTGAATAAAGATGCACGTATTTATTAACGACCTTTCAATAAATCCGCCCGGGGTTACTATTCAGGATAATTGGCATTTACTTGACTCCGTCATGGATATTTCTTTCAAATTAAAAGAGGAATATTTGCTTGAGAAAGTTAGGGTTCCTAATAATTTCATGGAAACGCCAATTGCTAATTCTAACTCAATAAATGATTTTATTGCATCCGAAGAAATTGATTATCAATTAAAAAGCTTGCTGTATGATTTTCTTGCCAACCGAGTTGAAGAGATTGACGAAGAAATCAAGCAAGAACTTGAAAAGGCTCAAGGTGAAAAAGTATTCTATACTTACTATAGCGGATTAAGTTCAGATATGCTTACCGAAGCCTACGTTATGCAAGCTCCTGTTTTAAGCTTTGCAACATCTGGCTTGTTTCAAACCGATCATCTTCATGCACAACTTAGAATATTGACCGAGGCTGGAAATGAAACGACAAAGAATATTGCTTTAAATAATATCTTTAATAGTCAAAGCATTACTTTCCATACTCCTTTTTTAGTTGATTGGAAACACAAAATTACTTTTCGGGGGACTACTTGGAATCCAATAGTAGATCCTATATGGAATAAATCAACATCGAATACAATTGCTACTATTAACTTTCCTCAAAGTATCTCACAAAAAATAGATAAAAAAGCTGAACTCTTTAGAGTTGGCACAATTGTAGCCGAAATGAATGGTTGGGTATTTGACAAAAAGATATCTGCTATAAATAAAAACGACGGTCAATTGAGGTTCATCTTTCGTTCCAATAACAGCAAAAGAACCTATTACCTATCCATAGATTTTGAAAACACTTATGGCGCTTTTGAACTACACGACCACAATGGCAGTCATCTAGGAGAAATTGATTTTTTGGGGACCCATCCACCAAGACACCAAGATGGGAAAGGCTATCACGATATTAAAATAAAGAAAACTAAATAACAATGACAACCAACCAACTTCAACAAGATAACCTTTTTAAAGCCTTCGGATTATTTATCGAAGCTTTTCGCCCTTATGTGGTTTCAACCCTGATGAAAGAAGCTGGCGACAAATGGCCTGCATGGTTTGTTGAGGCTTTATACCCTGCCCAGCGCGAAACCTGGAACATGGGTCTTAAAGCAGGAACATTGCCTGAAGCCTTAATTGATTATCCGTATCTGAAATCGTTTGTATTGAAATACAAAGATTTGGTGAAAGTTGATTTTGGAAAAGAGAATAACAAATTGGCAACCCGCCTCGAAACCATATATGATGTTCGGAATAAACTGGCCCATTTCACTGATATTTCAGAAGATGAATTTTCTGAAACTTTGCTCAACATGAAAAGCATTTCCCGTTCATTAAAAATGGACGATCTGGAAGCCGAACTTACATTGCTTCAGGAAATCAAACAACCCATTCAGGTCACCCTTGCATCTCCTCATTCCAACGAATTACTCCCATGGTTTAGGGTGGTTACTCCTCACATGGATATCAAACAAGGCCGCCTCGATGAATCAATCTTTGCAGCAAATCTGGCTGAAGTTGCCTTGGGAAATGGTCGCGAAATATATAGCAATCCTGTCGTATTTTTCTCAAAAACCTTTTATACTGCCGGACTTAAAAACGTTGCAAAAACGGTTATTAAAGGTTTAAATGGGAAAGAGGATGCTGAGAATAGGGTAATTTCTTTGCAAACCGGTTTTGGAGGTGGAAAAACCCATACCTTGATTTCACTCTACCACTTGTGCAAATGGGGAAATCGTGCTTCTCAATCACAATCGGCCCGCGAATTGTTGGAATATACCGGAATGCCTGAGTTTGAAACAGCAAATATTGCTGTTTTTACTAACTCAACCAATGATGCAGCCAATGGAAGAACAACAGTTGACGGAATCCACATTCAAACCATTTGGGGAGAATTGGCCTACCAGTTAGGCGGTAAGGAAGCGTATGAAATCATCCGTAAAAACGATGAACAGTTGATCGCACCAGCCGGATTATTTAAAAAGGTATTGGAACAATGCCACCCAGCCCTGATCCTGATTGACGAATTGGCGGACTATTGTGTAAAAGCTTCAGCCCGTAAAGCGGTAAACAGCAGCCTGACCGATCAAACTATCAGTTTCATGCAGGAATTGACAGAAGCTGTTTCGGCTACCAATCATTGTGTAGCAGTTATTACCCTTCCGGCCAGTCCGCAGGAAGTGGGAAACACAGCCGAAGCACAAGCCATTCTCAATAGCTTGCAGAAAAGGGTCAGCCGTGTGGGTGCCGATACCCAACCAGTTGCCGAAGATGAAATTTACGAAGTGATCCGCCGCCGGTTATTCGAAAACACTGGTGACGAATTTCAAATTGAAGCCTGTGCAACAAAATACATGGAACTCTACTTTCAACACAAGGGCGAATTGCCTTTGCATGTTACAAAATCAGAATACAAAAAGAAAATACTCAAATCCTATCCTTTCCATCCTGAGTTAATCGATGTCTTCCGCATCCGCTGGGCAAGTCATCATGATTTTCAGCGTACCAGAGGAGTGTTACGATTATTGGCTTCATTGGTAAGCGATCTGTGGCGAAGACAATTGTCATTGCCCGGAAACAATCTGTTAATCCATCCGGGACGAATAAACTTTGCTAACCTTGATGCCATGTCGGGTCAGTTAAAAAAACTGTATGGTAATGGATACGATGCAGTAATTACTGCCGATGTTGCCGGTTCAGCATCGAATGCTGCCAAAATTGATGGTAATAAACAGGAGTATGGGCAATGGTATCTTACCCAATCCATTGCATCCATAATTTTAATGAACTCGTTTGGAAGTGATGGGGCTAACCGGGGAGTTGGTGTTCCTGAAATTAAATTGCAAATGCTTGAGCCCAACGGCTTCAATCACAACAATATTAATGGGGCGCTCGACGAAATGGAAAGTTCAGCTTATTACCTGTATTATGCCCAAATGGGTGGAGCCGGAAAACGCTATTGGTTTCATACCAAGCCCAACATCAACATCCTGATCAATCAGGCAAAAAGCGAGATCAAAGATCCCGACATTGATGCTGAGATTTTAAAACGGCTGAGCGATCGTAGCCGAAACACACTACTTTTCAATACTTTGGTTGCTCCTACATCCGAAATTCCGGAACAGTTAAAGCCAACCTTAATTATCCTTAGTCCGAAGTATTTGGCCAATCCGAACCAGGTAAACGGTAACACAAAACCAATCATCGAAAAGCTGTCAACGAAAAAGGGCAACAGCGAACGAATCTACCGAAACACCATGTTGTTTTTGGTCTGTTCCGAAATCGGAATTGGCAAACTTAATTCTGATATCCGGGAATATCTTTCGTGTCAGAAAATAAGTCTGGAATACAATTCACAGTTGGAGAAAGATCAACGGGATGAAATCAAACGTCGTTTGGAAGATGCGTCAAAACTGAGCGAATCATCCATCGTAAATGCCTATTCCATTGTGGTGAAATATTCCGTAAAGAACGGAGTAGAAAAATTACTCATCAAGCAATTCCGGGATTCCATCGATAATCAAATCAACCAGACTTTAATCCCATTACTGAAGGAAGAAGAATGGCTATTGGAAGCAGTCGGATTAAGTACCTTGAAAAATAATAATCTGCTTCCAACCACAGAACAAGCGGTGAAAGCAAAAGATATCTATGAAGCATTTCTTCGCTTCGACGACAAACCCATGATTACAGGAAGCGATGCAGTTTCCAAAAGTTTACTGCGTTTTTGTTTCAACGGTGAATTTTGCATTGCAGCTGGTGACGGAACAAATTTTACCCGGTATTACCTGAAGGAATCAGTTCCGTATTTTGATGTAACAGAAGCCTCATACTGGTTGGTCGATAAAAGCCTGAAACCTGCCCCTAAACCGGAGCCACTGCCTAATCCTGAAGTTCCTGGCCAGCCTGAAGGTAAAAAGGATGAAGCACAAGAACCTGGAACCCCTCAAAAACCAGATTCAGATCAAGAGCAAAACAC